>NZ_JBSGDD010000045.1:0-55505 GCF_053602195.1 Kitasatospora sp. NPDC004531
ACGCGAAGCGGCACGCACGCGCAGCGGCAAGCCCACGCGAAGCGGCACGCACGCGCAGCGGCAAGCCCACGCGAAGCGGCACGCACGCGCAGCGGCAAGCCCACGCGAAGCGGCACGCACGCGCAGCGGAAGCCCACGCGAAGCGGGACGCACGCGCAGCGAGGCGCTCGCGCAGCCGCATGCCGCCGTGGCCCGCCGACGCAACTCGAAGCCGCCGGACAACGTTGCCGACCAAGCGAGTTGGCGCACCGCACCCCGACCCCCGCGCCCGCCGCACCACGCAACTGAACAACCGCACCTGCGAAGCGGACCGGACGTCGCCGTCGGCCAGGCGGGTTCGCGCGTCAGCCGCCAGGCCCCGCCCCCGGGCAAGCACCCGCGAAGCGTGGCGCTTGCGCAGCCGTGTGCCGCCGGCCGGGTCAGTCGTGGGCGAGGATGCTCCCCCTGCGGGACCGGACGAAGTCGCGGAAGGCCGCGGCCGGGGGTGTGAGGGGGCGGGTGGCGTGCCAGGCGAGGCCGATGGCGCGGCGGGTGCGGGGGGCGGTGACTTCGAGTTCGACGACGCCCGGGCGGGGGACGAGGGCCGGCGGGAGGAGGGCGACGCCGAGGCCGGCGGCGACCAGGCCTCGGAGGGTCTCGACCTCCTCGCCCTCGAAGGCGATCCGCGGCGTGAAGCCGGCCTCCGCGCAGAAGCCCTCCATGATGTGGCGCAGCCCGTAGCCCTCCTCGACCGTCACCCAGGACTCCTCGGCGACCTCGGCGAGCCGGATCCGGCGGCGGGCGGCCAGCCGGTGGTCGGCGGGGACGGTCAGGTAGAGCCGCTGTTCGTCGAGCGGGCAGGCCGTCAGGTCGGGCGTGTCGGGCAGCGGCGAGACCAGGCAGAGGTCCAGCTCCCCGGCCCGCAGCCGTTCCAGCATCGCCGCGACGTAGTCCTGCACCAGCTGGAACCGGACCTGCGGGTGCCCGGCCCGGAAGCCCCTGAGCAGGGCGGGCACCGCGTCCGTCCCCATGGTGTGCAGGAACCCGAACGCGACCCGTCCCGCCGCCGGGTCGGCCTCCGCCCGGGCCGCCTCCGCGCCGCGTTCGACCTCGGCGAGCGCGCGTTCGACGGCGTCCAGCAGCAGCCGCCCGGCGCGGGTGAGCCGGACGGTGCGGCCCTGGCGGGCGAGCAGGTCGACGCCGAGCTGTGCCTCCAGCCGGGCGACGGCGCGGGAGAGGGTGGGCTGCGGCATGCCGAGCAGCTGCGCCGCCCGGGTGACGTGTTCGAGCCGGGCGACCGCCGCGAACTCCGCCAACTGCGGTGCGAGGCGCGTCACATCGGCGTCCGGACCGAGGTCGGCGAGGCGGGTGGGGGCGGAGCTGCTCTGATGCGTCACAGCATCGATTCTCGCGCTTTCATGCATTGGACGCATCAAGCCGCGCGGCCGTAGCGTCAACGCCATGCAGCCTGCCAGTACCGAGGCGTTCGCGCCCGCCCCTGCCACCTCCCCCACCGACCTGCGCCTGCGCCCCGGCACCCGGGACTTCCGTCGCGCCAACCTCGCCCTGTTCGCGGCGGGTGTCGCCACCTTCGTCCTGCTGTACTCGACCCAGGGCCTGCTGCCGATCCTCTCCGCCGACCTCGACCTGACGCCCGGACAGGCCAGCTGGACGGCCTCCGCGTCCACCCTCGGACTCGCGCTCGCCCTGCTCCCCGCCAGCGCCCTCTCCGACCGTTACGGGCGCACCGCCGTGATGACGGCCTCCACCCTCGCCGCCGCGCTGCTCGCCCTGGCGCTGCCGCTCGCCCCGGACCTCACCACGCTGGTGGTCCTGCGGGCCGTCCAGGGCGCGGCGCTGGCCGGGCTGCCCGCCACCGCGATGGCCTATCTCGCCGAGGAGGTGCACCCGGAGGCGCTGGCCTCCGCGATGGGCCTCTACGTGGCCGGCAACTCGATCGGCGGGATGGGCGGGCGCCTGGTCTCCGGCTGGGCGGCGGCCGCGTGGGGCTGGCGCTGGGGGCTGGCGGTCTCCGCCGTCCTCGCGCTGCTCGCGGTGCTCGCGTTCCGGATGCTGATCCCCCGGGCCCGGCACTTCCGGCGGGCGCCGGTGGACGCGCGGGCGCTGGCCGCGACCGTCGCCGGGCACCTGCGCAACCCGCTGCTGGTGCGGCTGTACCTGCTCGGGATGCTGTTCATGGCGGTGTTCGGCGCGGTCTACAACACCGTCGGGTACCGGCTGGTCTCGGCGCCGTTCCAGCTGCCGGAGTCGGTCGCGGCGTCGATCTTCGTGGTCTACCTGGTCGGCACCGCGTCCTCCGCCTCGGCCGGCCGGCTGACCGCGCGTTGGGGTCGGCGCGGCACCCTCTACCTGGCGATCTCCACCACCACGGCCGGCCTGCTGCTCTCCCTCGCGAACTCGCTGTTCTGCGCGATCCTCGGCCTGGTCCTGATCACCGCCGGCTTCTTCGCCGGCCACGCGACGGCGTCCTCCTCGGTCGGCCGCACCGCGACCACCGGCCGCGCCCAGGCCTCCGCGCTCTACCTGATCGCCTACTACCTGGGCAACAGCCTCGGCGGCACGATCGGCGCCGACGCCTACCACGCCACCGGCTGGCCGGGCACCGCCACCGTCGCCCTCACCGCCATGGCCTGCGCGGCCGGCGTGACGCTGTACGCCACCCACCGCGCCGTCGCCTCCCGCCGAACGGCAGCCACTACCGTCCGGGCATGAACCACGACTTCGCCGCACTGCGGGCAGTCCTCGACCTGCTGCCCGCAGTGCCGGACCTGCGGCCGCCGGAGATCTCCGGGGGCACGATCCGGCTCCCGCTGGCCCCCGGCAGCCACCACGACCGCACGGCCGAACTGATCTGCCGTCAACTCGTCGCGCAGTCGCCACCACCCGCCCGGGTGACGCCGAACGCGGTCGTGGAGTCCCCCGCGCTGGGCGTCCTCCGCCGGCCCGACCTCACGGTCTGCGCCGCCCCGGCCGACCGCCCGCTGCTCGTGGCCGAGGTCGTCTCCCCGTACGACCCGGAGACCGACTACCGCGCCAAGGTCGCCGACTACGCCGCCATGGGCATCCCGCTCTACCTGCTGGTCGACCCCCGTCTGGGCACCGGCATCGTCCACGCCGAACCGGGCTGCACCCGCCGCACCGACTTCGCCTTCGGGGACGTCCTCACCGTCGGCCCCTGGACCTTGGACACCGGCGTCCTGCGCACCTACGCGGGCTGATCAGGCCTCCGGGCCGGTTGCCGCATGGATGTCGAGCTCGGACTCCAGGGCGGTGGCCAGCCGGTGCAGCAGCGGCAGGGTGGGGACGGTGTCCCCGCCCTCGATCGCCTCGACCTGGGCCTCCGTCAGTCCGGCCCGCCGGGCCAGCTCGGCCGGCGACAGCCCGAGCGCGGTCCGGCGGTCGTACACCGCCTGCCCGAGGGCCATCGCACGGCGGATCTCCAGCCGCAGCGCGGCGACTTCCGGGTCCTCCGCCGGCTCCCCGAGCAGGGCGCGGGTGCGGGCGGTCTTCCACCGCGAGTGGTTCACCGGATGTCGCCTCTCGTGACCGCGCGGCCGAACTCCGCGTGCACGGACGGGTGTTCCGCTCACTCCCGTCGTCTCCACGACCGGATCGAACCGCAGCTCCCGCACTGCGCACCCGCGGCGCAGCGTAGTGCCGCCGCGCCGCGGGTGTGTCGCTCACGCGATCCGGTCGAGGACGATCGGGGCCGGGGTGAACTCGGTGCCGGCGGGGGCGACGGTGACGGCGTCCGCCAGGGCCTCGATCGCGTAGGGGAAGCGCTCGGGGGTGTCGGTGTGGAGGGTGAGCAGGGGCTGGCCGGCGGTGACGGTGTCGCCGGGCTTGGCGTGGAGTTCGACGCCGGCGCCGGCCTGGACCGGGTCCTCCTTGCGGGCGCGGCCGGCGCCGAGCCGCCAGGCGGCGACGCCGACGGCGTAGGCATCGAGGGTGGTGAGGACGCCGGTGGCGGGGGCGGGGACGACGTGGGTCTCGCGGGCGACCGGGAGGGGCGCGTCGACGTCGCCGCCCTGGGCGGTGATCATGCGGCGCCAGTGGTCCATCGCGGAGCCGTCGCGCAGCGCGTCGGCCGGGTCCTTGCCGTGGACGCCCGCGGCGGCGAGCATCTCGCGGGCGAGCGCGAGGGTGAGCTCGACGACGTCGGCGGGGCCGCCGCCGGCCAGCACCTCCAGCGACTCGCGGACTTCGAGCGCGTTGCCGGCGGTGAGGCCGAGCGGGGTGGACATGTCGGTGAGCAGGGCGACCGTGGCGACGCCGGCCGAGCGGCCCAACCCGACCATGGTGCGGGCGAGTTCGCGGGCGTCGTCGAGGTTCTTCATGAACGCGCCGGAGCCGACCTTGACGTCCAGGACGAGCGCGCCGGTGCCTTCGGCGATCTTCTTGGACATGATCGAGGAGGCGATCAGCGGGATGGCCTCGACGGTGCCGGTGACGTCGCGCAGGGCGTAGAGCTTCTTGTCGGCGGGGGCGAGGCCGTCGCCGGCGGCGCAGATCACGGCGCCGCAGTCGCGCAGCACGGCGAGCATCTCCTCGTTGGAGAGCAGGGCACGCCAGCCGGGGATGGATTCGAGCTTGTCGAGGGTGCCGCCGGTGTGGCCGAGGCCGCGGCCGGAGAGCTGCGGGACGGCGGCGCCGCAGGCGGCGACCAGCGGGGCGAGCGGGAGGGTGATCTTGTCGCCGACGCCGCCGGTGGAGTGCTTGTCCGCGGTGGGGACGGCGAGCGAGGAGAAGTCCATGCGTTCGCCGGAGCGGATCATGGCGTCGGTCCAGCGGCTGATCTCACGGGCCGTCATGCCGTTGAGCAGGATGGCCATGGCGAGGGCGGACATCTGCTCGTCGGCGACCTCGCCGCGGGTGTAGGCGTCGATCACCCAGTCGATCTGGGGGTCGGTCAGTTCGCCCCGGTCGCGCTTGGCCCGGATGACGGAGATGGCGTCCATGCAGGTGCTCCAGAGAGGTGTGAAATGCGAAGAGTGCCGCGGGATGTCCTCCCACGACACTCTACGCGCGTAACAATTCGATCGGCCAGCAAGAGCCCGGCGGGCTACAGCTTGTCCGGCCCGAACGCGTCCGGCAGGACCTCGCTCATCGGCCGTACCCCGGAGGGCAGTTCGACCAGCAGGTCGGGGCCGCCGTGCTCGAACAGCAGCTGCCGGCAGCGGCCGCACGGCATCAAGAGCTCGCCGGCCCCGTCCACGCAGGTGAACGCGGTCAGCCGGCCGCCGCCGGTGGCGTGCAGCGCGGAGACCAGGCCGCACTCGGCGCACAGGCCGAGGCCGTAGGAGGCGTTCTCCACGTTGCAGCCGGTCACCGTGCGCCCGTCGTCGACCAGCGCGGCCGCGCCGACCGGGTACTTGCTGTACGGGGCGTACGCGTGCCGCATCGCCGCGCGGGCGGCCTCCCGCAGGGCCTCCCAGTCCACCTCGGGGGCCGTCACTTGGCCTGCCCCTTGCGGTAGATCTGGCCGTCCGCCTTGGGCATCCGCAGCCGCTGGGAGGCCAGCGCGAGCACCACCAGGGTGATGACGTACGGGGTGGCGACGATCAGCGGGCGCTGGACGGCGTCGGTGGTGGCGTACCAGAGGGCGACGCCGCCGGCGACCACCAGGCTGATCGCGGCCGCCGCGTACGTGCCGCGGTAGAGCTGCCACAGCGCGAGCAGCGTCATCGCGACGGCGACCACCAGCAGCAGCACGTGCACCGAGTCGGCGTCGCGCAGCTGGAGGCTGTCGGTGAACCCGAACAGGCCCGCGCCGGCGGCCAGGCCGCCCGGCATCCAGTTGCCGAAGATCATCGCGGCGAGGCCGATGAAGCCGCGGCCCTGGGTCTGGCCGTCCCGGTAGAAGTGCGCGGCGACCAGCGAGAGGTACGCGCCGCCGAGGCCCGCGAAGGCGCCAGAGGAGATCACCGCGAGGTACTTGTACTTGTAGACGTTGACGCCCAGCGACTCGGCGGCGGTCGGGTTCTCGCCGCAGGAGCGCAGCCGCAGGCCGAACACGGTGCGCCAGAGCACGAAGTAGCTGGCGACCAGGAACGCGGCGGCGATCAGGGTGACCACCGACAGGTCGGTGGTCAGGCCGCGGACGATGCCGGCCAGGTCGGAGACCAGGAACCAGTGGTGCTGCTCGATGCCGTCCAGCCAGCTCGACAGGCCGGGGACGGTGATGGTGGGCAGCGACTCGGCGGGCGGCGACTGGTTCGCACCGGCGCCGTCGGCCACGTAGTCCTTGTAGTAGATGCGGTTCATGTAGGCGCAGATGCCGGGGATCAGCAGGTTGATGCCGACGCCGGAGACGATGTGGTCGACGCCGAAGGTGACGGTGATCAGCGCGTGCAGCAGACCGCCGAGCGCGCCGCCGACCATGCCGGCCAGCAGGCCGACCCACGGGTTGACCAGGAAGCCGCCCCAGGCGCCGCAGAAGGTGCCGGCCACCATCATGCCTTCGAGGCCGATGTTGACCACGCCCGCGCGCTCGGACCACAGGCCGCCGAGGCCGGCCATGGCGATCGGCACGGCCGAGGACAGCGCGGCGCCGATCTGGCCGGAGGAGGTCAGCCCGTGGTTGCCGGTGATCGCACCGACGGCCGCGAACAGCACCAGGGCGCCCGCGATCAGCAGCAGCACCACCGGCCAGGTCAGCTTGGACTTCTTCTTGGCCGGTGCGACCGGCGGCTTCGGCTTGGCGACAGCGGTGCTCATGCCGCCACCTCCTTCTGGGCGGCCGCGGCAGCCTGCGCGGCGAGCTCGGCGCCGACCTTCTGCTGCTGGCGCTTGAGGCCGAAGCGGCGCACCAACTCGTAGGCCACGACGACGCAGATGACGATGGTGCCCTGGATCACCGGGATGATCTCGGACGGGTAGTCGCCCCGGGTGGGCAGCTGGGCGCCGGAGGCGTCCAGGAAGGCGAACAGCAGCGCGGAGAACGCGATGCCGATCGGGGTGTTGCGGCCGAGCAGGGCCACCGAGATGCCGATGAAGCCCAGGCCGGTCTGCACGTTCTGACCGAAGTACGGGGTGTTCTGCATCAGTTCGGGCAGGCCGACCAGGCCGGCCAGCGCGCCGGAGACCACGATCGAGGTGATCACCATGCGCTTGACGTTGACGCCGGAGGCCTTGGCGGCGGTCTCCGAGCGGCCGGTGGCGCGCAGGTCGAAGCCGAACCGGGTGCGGTTCAGGGTGAAGTGGAAGACCACGCCGACCAGCACCGCGATCACGATGAAGCCCCACAGGGTGCCGCCCTGGGTCTCGATCGAGAAGAAGTGGCTGGAGTCGGAGATCTTCGCGGTCTGGATCGAGTTGGTGACGCCGCCGGTCTTCGGCGCCAGGATGCCCGGCACCAGCAGCACGCCGATCACGGCGGTGGCGATGGCGTTCAGCATGATGGTCGAGATGACCTCGCTGACGCCCCGGTAGACCTTCAGCACACCGGCGATCGACGCCCACAGGCCGCCGACGAACATCGCGACGATCAGCAGCAGCGGGATCTGCAGGAAGGCCGGCAGGTCGATCTGGGTGCCGACGAACGCGGCCATCATCATGGCCAGCTTGTACTGGCCCTCGATGCCGATGTTGAACAGGTTCATCCGGAACCCGAACGCGGCGGCGGCCGCGGCCAGGTAGTACACGGTCGCCTTGTTCAGGACGGCGACCTGCCCGTCCGAGGCGGTGCCGTAGTTCCACATGATCCGGAAGGCGCTGAACGGGTCGCGGCCGGAGACCGCCAGCAGCGTGCCGGCGATGATCACCGACAGCAGCACGGCGAGCACGGGCGCGGCCAGGCCGAGCCCGATCCGCTCCAGGTCGAACCGCTGCCGGCGCGGCCGGGCGGCCGCTCCCGCGGCCGGGGGGTTGGGACTGGTCATCTGGCTACTCCCCCGCCTGCGGGTGGTCGGCGGTGTCGGTGGGCGGAACCGGGTCGGAGACGATGTGGCCCCGGGCGGCGCCGGTCATCGCGGTGCCGAGGTCCTCGGCGGTGACGGTGGCCGGGTCGGCGTCGGCGACCAGCGCGCCCCGGTAGATCACCCGGATGGTGTCGGACAGGCCGATCAGCTCGTCCAGGTCGGCGGAGATCAGCAGCACCGCGAGGCCCTCGCGCTGCGCGGAGCGGATCTGCTCCCAGATCTGCGCCTGCGCGCCGACGTCCACACCGCGGGTCGGGTGGGCGGCGATCAGCAGCTTCGGGTGGTGGCTCATCTCGCGGCCGATGATCAGCTTCTGCTGGTTGCCGCCGGACAGCGACGCCGCGGTGACCTCGATGCCCGGGGTGCGGACGTCGAACTGCTCGACGATCCGCTGGGTGTCGGTCCGGGCGCCGGCCGGGTCGAGCAGCAGGCCCTTGGAGTTGGGCCGCTCGGTGACGTGGCCGAGGATCCGGTTCTCCCAGAGCGGGGCCTCCAGCAGCAGGCCGTGCCGGTGCCGGTCCTCCGGGATGTAGCCGATGCCGGCCTCCCGGCGGGCCCGGGTCCGGCTGCCGCTCAGGTCGGCGCCGTCCAGCGTGACGGTGCCGGCGTCCAGCGGCAGCATGCCCATGATCGCCTCGACCAGTTCGGCCTGGCCGTTGCCCTCGACGCCGGCGATGCCGAGGATCTCGCCCTTGCGGATGCGCAGCGAGATGTCGTCCAGCACCACCCGCTCGACGCCCTCGGCGTCCGGCTTGGCGATCCGCAGGCCCTCGACCCGGAGCATCTCCGCGTCGGTGACGGTGGACTCGCGGCTCTCCGGGGACGGCAGTTCGGCGCCGACCATCAGCTCGGCCAGCTGGCGGGCGGTGACGGCCTTCGGGTCGGCGTCGCCGACCGTGGTGCCGCGGCGGATCACGCTGATCGCGTCGGCGACCGACAGCACCTCGTGCAGCTTGTGCGAGATGAAGATGACGGTGACGCCCTCGGCCTTGAGCTCGCGCAGGTTGTCGAACAGCGCGTCGACCTCCTGCGGGACGAGGACCGCGGTCGGCTCGTCGAGGATCAGGATCCGGGCGCCGCGGTACAGCACCTTGAGGATCTCCACGCGCTGCCGGTCGGCCACGCCGAGGTCCTCGACCAGCACGTCCGGCTTCACGCCCAGGCCGTACTGGTCGGACAGCTCGCGGATCTTCGCCTTGGCCTTCGCGCCGATGCCGTACAGCTTCTCGCTGCCCAGGACGATGTTCTCCCAGACGGTGAGGTTGTCGGCCAGCATGAAGTGCTGGTGCACCATGCCGATGCCGCGGGCGATCGCGTCGCCGGGGGTGCTGAAGGACACCTGCTCGCCGTTGATGGCGATGGTGCCCTCGTCCGGCTTCTGCATCCCGTAGAGGATGTTCATCAGGGTGGACTTGCCGGCGCCGTTCTCGCCCATCAGGGCGTGCACGGTGCCGCGTCGCACGGTGATGTCGATGTCGTGGTTGGCCACCACGCCGGGGAAGCGCTTGGTGATGCCGCGCAGTTCGACGGCCGGTGTCGCCGTCCCCGCGCTGGGGGTGCCGCCGGGGGAGGCGGAGTCGGAGGGGGTGATGGCGATCTCCTGCGGGTCGTCGGGCGCGTCGTTGCGCTGGAGGCTCAGGGGGCCGGCTGGAGGCTCGGGTGGGCCGGGATGGTGCCGCCGCCCGCCCGGTCCGGCCGACCGGGGCGTGCGGCATGGGCAGGGGCCCGGGGGATGCGCTGGGCGCATCCCGTCCGAGCCCCTTCCGTCAGAGGTGCCGGGCCGTCGCGCCGCCCGGCGGCCGGGCGGCGCGGTGGCAGGGCGTCAGCCCTGCGCCGGAGCGGTCGGAACCTTGGTGGCGCCGCTGGTGATCTGCTGGGTGGCGGCGTCCAGCTTGGCCTTGATGTCGTCGATGAAGCCACCGGTGACGGCCAGCGACACGCCGCCGTCCTTCAGGTCGAAGTTCTTCACGCCGCCCGCGGCGCTGCCGTCCTTGACCGACTTGACGTAGGAGAACACGGCGGTGTTCACGTTCTTCACCATCGAGGTGAGGATGTGGTCCTTGTACTTCGACAGGGCCGGCTGGCTGGCCTGGTCGGAGTCGACGCCGATGGCCCACTTGTTGCCGCCGGCGGCGGTGGAGACGGCCTCGATGGCGCCCGAGCCGGAGGAGCCGGCGGCGGAGTAGATGACGTCCGCGCCCTTGTCGAGCTGGCCGGCGGCGGCCTGCTTGCCCTTGCCCGGGTCGGCGAAGCCGGTGTTGTCCGGCGGGGTGGAGAGGTAGGTGACCTCGACCGCGATGTTCTGGTCCACCGACTTGGCGCCCGCGACGTAGCCGGCCTCGAACTTCTTGATCAGCTCGGACTGGACGCCGCCGATGAAGCCGACGTGCTTGTTCTTCGACTTGTTGGCCGCGGCCACGCCCGCGAGGAAGGAGCCCTGCTCCTCCGAGAAGGTCAGCGAGGTGACGTTCTTCGGCTGCTCCGGCGAGTACGAGTCGATGATCGCGAAGTTGACGTTCGGGTTCTCCTTGGCGACCTTGTTGACCGCGTCCTGGTAGATGAAGCCGACCGCGATGACCGGGTTGAAGCCGCCGGTGACCAGCGACTTCAGGCGCTGCTCCTTGTCGCCCTCCGACTCGCCGGACTTGGCCTCGGCCTCGTTGATGGTGGCGCCCAGCTCGGACTTGGCCTGGTCCAGACCACGCGCGGCCGAGTCGTTGAAGGACTGGTCGCCGCGGCCGCCGATGTCGTAGGCCATGCCGACCTTGAGACCGGAGGCGCCGCCGGCGCCGGCGTCGGTGGTGTCGGTGCTCTTTGCGCCGCAGGCGGCGAGCGAGGCGATGCCCAGGGAACCCGAGAGCACGACCGCGGCGAGCTTGAGTGAACGGCGCAAGGGAGTTTCTCCTTCTCACACACCCGGATGGCGTGGTCGAGCGCCACCGTAACGCGCGTAGAACACGGTTGTGTTACGGCCTGCACGGGCCTCGGGGTTGTTATCAAAATGTGGTCGTACGCCCGGGCAAATCCGGACATAGCCGCACACTTGTTCAACTCCCGTTCCGCTACTGGCTGGTAGCGCGCCACCACGGTACGCCTCCGCCCGGCCCCCCGAGAAGCAGCCGCGCCGCGCCCGCCGAGCGCCTCCCCGGGCCCGGCTCAACTCAGGCCGACCCAGAACATCTGCACCGTGCCGTTCCGGTTCTGTGCGGGGTCGAAGGTGCCCGGCAGCGCGGTGGCGCTGTTCGCCAGATTGGCCACCCGGTAGGTCGCCGGGGTGAGGTTCGCGTTCAGGAACGCGCCCGGGGCGGGGAAGGTCGAACCCCGGGCGAAGGCGGGCGGGTTGGCGGCGTTGGCCATCAGCGCCACCCAGTGGAAGCCCGGCCCGAGGGTGAGGGTCTTGGACAGCGCCATCCGGCACAGCTGGTTGCCCCCGCCCGACCAGGCCGCCGCCTGGTCGCCGGTACTGGCCAGCAGCCTGCCGGTGCGGTCGTACACGCCGGCCCGGTTGCCGGCGGTGAACCCGCCGCCGGACGCCGCCAGCAGCACGGACACCGCCGAGACGGCGATCGACTGGTGCGTCTCCACCCGCACCAGGTAGACGTTGCCCGAGCTCAGCTGGGTGCTCTGGTCGGTCGAGGTGGCCGGGTCGAAGGACCAGGCGCCGAAACCGTAGTCGGCGGGCTGCGGGGAGTTGCCGACCGGGGTGATCGCGGGCGACGGCGCGTTGTAGGTCACGCTCGTGGCGGTGGTCCGGACGTGCATGGTGCTGCCGGTGTCCAGCACCGCGCCCGCGTCGTCGCGCACGCTCGCGACGGTGCCGGTGAGTATGCAGCCGGTGAGCAGCACCCGCAGCGCGCGGTCGACGTACACGCCGTAGTCGGGGGCGAGCAGCCCGCCCGGCCGGTCGTCGCCGGCGACGTGGGTGGCGCAGCCGGTCAGCGCGACCGGGACGGCCGGGTCGCCGCCCTCGGGGGCGGTGATCCGGAAGCCCGCGTAGCCGGCCGGGGCGGCGTTGTCGTTGCGTCCGTCGCGGCTGGCCTGGCAGCCGGTGAGGGTGACGACGTGCGGGGCGGGGGCGTAGCCGGGGGCGTTCTGCGGGGCCTCCAGCAGCCAGCCGTTGAACCGGTTGCGGTCGGTCTGGCACTCGGTGAAGCCGACCGTCCCGCACTTGCCGGTCAGGTGGAAGCCGTTGCCGTCGTTCCAGGTGGCGCGGACGCCGGTGAAGCCGAGGGCGCCGAGGCCGGCGAAGTACCAGCCGTCGCCGCCGTTGTGGCCGGCCTCGCAGGACTCGAACATGCCGTCGCCGAACGAGAAGACCGCCGCCCTGTTCGTGTTGTCGGACCGCCAGCCGCCGAACTTGTTGGATTCCAGGCTGAGTTGGGACACCTCCCAGCCGCCGGGGAAGCCGTCCGCGGTGGTGTCGGTGCGCACCCCGTAGCCGTGGAAGTTGTGGATGCCGACGTTCTGCAGCCGCACGGCCTTGACGGGGCCGGTGGCCCGCAGGCCGTCGACGGTGCCGCCGCCGGTCTGGCTGTCCAGGGCGCGGCCGGAGGCCAGCACCAGGTCGCGCAGCCGGGCGCCGGTGCCCTCCAGCCGGATCAGCTCGGAGCCGCTGAAGTCGCCGTACTTGGGCTTGATGAAGACGGCCGCGGTGCTGTTCGGCTGGTAGGTGAACCAGCGGATGCCGACCGAGCCCGCCAGGGTGATGTTGGCGGGCACCACCAGGGTCTGCTTGACCACGTACTGCCCGGCCGGGAAGTACACCACGCCGCCGGGCGGGCAGGCCGCGATGGCGTCGGTGATGTGCTGCCAGTCGTCGTCCACGCCGTTGCCGAGCGCGTTGAACTGCTTCACGTTGCACCAGTCGACGAGCGGCTCGGCCGGGTTCGGCGGGGCCCCCTGGAGGGCGGCGTCGGCCGGCGGCGCGGTGGCCAGGCCGGCCGCGGCGGTGGCGCCGGCGGCGAGCAGGAGTCTGCGACGGGTGCTGTGCATGGACGGGCCCCTCCCCTGGGTGATCGTTCGCGGCCGATTCGACCACGGAACGACCGCCCCGGGAAGGGGTCCGGGGAGGTGCGCGGGCTCAGATCCGGGCGTGCTCCAGGGCCAGCGAGGCGAACAGTTCGACGCCGACGGCGATCGCCCGCTCGTCCGCGTCGAAGTCGCCCTGGTGGAGGTCGCGGACGCCCTTCTCGTCGGGGCCGCGCACGCCGAGCCGGGCCAGGGCGCCGGGGGCGTGCTCCAGGTACCAGGAGAAGTCCTCGCCGCCCAGGCTCTGCTCGGTGGGCTCGACCACGGGGGCGGCGGCGCCGCCGAAGCGGTCGGTCATCGCGCGCTCGAACTGGTCGATCGTGTCGGCCTCGTTGACCACCGGCGGGACGCCCCGGTGGTAGTCCAGCGTCCACTTGGCGCGGTGCGTCTCGGCGAGGTGTGCGACCAGCTCCTCCATCACCTCCGGGGCCTGCCGCCAGCCCGCCAGCTCCAGGCAGCGCACGGTGCCCTCCAGCTCGGCGTGCTGCGGGATCACGTTCGGCGCGGAGCCGGCCGCGATCCGCCCCCACACCAGCGAGACGCCCCAGCGCGGGTCCATCCGGCGGGCCAGCGCGGACGGCACCTCGGCGGCCAGCTTGGCGACCGCGGTGACCAGGTCGGTGGTCAGGTGCGGACGGGCGGTGTGCCCGCCCGGGCCCTCCACGCCGATCATCACCTTGTCGCAGGCCGAGGTGATCGCCCCGACCTTCAGCCCGATCCGGCCGACCTGCACCTTGGGGTCGCAGTGCACCGCGAAGATCCGCCCGACGCCCTCCATCCCGCCGGCCGCGATCACGTCCAGCGCGCCGCCGGGCATCATCTCCTCGGCCGGCTGGAAGATCAGCCGCACCGGCCGGGACAGCTGCCCGGCCGCCATCGCCTCGGCCAGCACCAGCCCGGTGCCGAGCACCACCGCGGTGTGCACGTCGTGCCCGCAGGCGTGCGCCCGCCCGGGCAGCGTGGAGCGGTACGGGACGTCCTTCTTGTCGTCGATCGGCAGCGCGTCGATGTCGGCGCGGAACGCCAGCAGCGGCGTGCCGGGCGCGGTGCCGGGCGGGACGAGGTCCACCAGCAGGCCGGTGCCGCCCGGGAGCACCCGTGGCTCCAGCCCCGCGGCGACCAGTCGTTCACGCAGCAGCCGGGTGGTGCGGAACTCCTGGCGGCCGAGCTCCGGGTGCCGGTGGAGATCCCGACGCAGGTCGATCAACTCGGCCTGGTGGGCCGCTACTCGGACCCGGAGGTCGGCGAGCGGGCGGACGGCGGTGACGGTGGCAGCGGCTGCGGGCTGAGGATCGTTCACCTTGACAAGAGTAGGCCGGTGAGAGGCTTTTGGCCCCTCTTCCGCGAAAGTTCTCACCGTTTGGATGCATACCTCAAAACCCCGGTGGGTATGGCTCCTTGATTCGGCCCGCAGCTGTGCACGGCTCCCTTCGTATGCAACGACCTGCACCGGCCGCCGGACACGGCGCACACCCGCCGTCCCGCCCCGGGCCGCCCCTTCCCCCCGATCGGGTCATGCCGAGGTAAAGCTTTCGGACGTGCTCTTGAGTGACGCACAGCAGTCCGAATAGACAGCTTCCGCACAGTCAACTCCGGTGCCGCAGTGGGGTGGGACAGTCCGCCTGCGGCGCGCCTCGTCACGCCCTCACGAAGGGCAGTTGACGCTCCATCGAACCGAGAAGGGGGGACCGACGTGCCCATCGCGCGCAATCGGCTCGCCAAGAGCATCGCTCCTGCCACCGTCGCCGCCGCACTGATCCTCACCACCCTCGGCGCGGCCGTCCCGGCCACCGCCGCCACCCCCGCGGGCGACACCGCCCGCACCCTGCCGGGCACCCACCCGGAGTGGGCCACCCCGCAGGCCGACGCGGGCGCGGCCGACGCCGCCGCCCCGGCGACCGCCCGGATCTACCTGGCCGGGCGCGACGCGAGCGGCCTCGCCGCCCTCGCCAAGGCCGTCTCCGACCCGAACTCGGCCTCCTACGGCCGGTTCCTGTCGTCCGAGCAGGTCCGGGCGAAGTTCGGCGCCACCCCCGAGCAGGTCAAGGCCGTCACCGACTGGGTGTCCGCGGCGGGCCTCACGGTCTCCGCCGGCAACGCCCACTACGTGCAGGTGTCCGGCTCCACCGCCGCGATGACCAAGGCGTTCGGCACCGGCTTCCACAACTACCGCACCGCGGACGGCACCCACCGGGCGCCCACCGCCGACGCCAAGGTGCCGGCCTCCGTCTCCGACGCCGTCCTCGCGGTCTCCGGCCTCGCCGACGCGATCCACAAGAACAGCTCCTCCGCCACCTCCGTCCGCGAGGCCGAGCGGCGCACCGACGCCAAGCTGGCCGGCCCCGACAAGAAGGACCCGGCGACCCTGCCGACCGTCCCGACCTGCTCCGAGGACGGCTACGGCTCGAAGATCGCCAAGGGCGCGCCCGAGGGCTACGAGAAGAACGAGCCGTTCGCCCCCTGCTCCTACATCCCGTCCCAGCTGCGCAAGGCCTACGGCGTCACCGACGCCAAGGTCAGCGGCAAGGGCGCCCGCGTCGCCGTCATCGACGCCTACGGCCTGTCCACCATGGAGCAGGACGCCAACCACTTCGCCACCCTGCACGGCGACCGGCCGTTCAAGCCGGGCCAGTACACCGAGTACGTCACCCCGGACAAGTGGACCCACCAGGAGGAGTGCGGCGGCCCCGACGGCTGGGCCGGCGAGGAGGCCCTCGACGTCGAGATGGTCCACGGCCTCGCGCCGGACGCGAACGTCGTCTACGTCGGCGGCAACTCCTGCTACGACGAGGACCTCTACGACGCCATGGCCAAGGTCGTGGACGAGCACCTCGCCGACGTCGTCTCCAACTCGTGGGGCGAGATCATGCACGGCACCTCCGGCGACATCGACCCCGCCGTGGTGGCCGCCGACAACCAGATCTTCCAGCTCGGCGCCGTCACCGGCATCGGCTTCACCTTCTCCTCCGGCGACTGCGGCGACAGCTCCCCGGGCGCGGCCGCCACCGGCGTCAACTGCCAGGCCGACACCAACCAGGCCCAGGCCGACTGGCCGTCCGCCTCCCCGTGGGTCACCTCGGTCGGCGGCACCGCCCTCCAGCTGGGCGACAAGGCCGGCAAGTACGGCCACGAGGTCTCCATGGGCGACCTGCGCTCGGTGCTCTCCGCCGACCAGAAGTCCTGGAGCCCGATGCCCGGCACGTTCTACTTCGGCGGCGGCGGCGGTGTCTCCAAGGACTTCGCCCAGCCGTGGTACCAGCAGGGCGTCGTCCCCGACAGCATCAGCAGGACCGCTGCCGACGGCACCAAGTCCGCGACCCCGCTGCGCGCCACCCCCGACATCGCGATGAGCGGTGACCTGGTCGCCGCCACCCTGGTCGGCTACACCTCCGCCGGCGCCTACAGCGAGGGCGGCTTCGGCGGCACCTCGGTCTCCGCCCCGGAGACCGCCGCGATGTTCGCCAATGCCATCGAGACCCGCGGCGGCCGCGCCCTCGGCTTCGCCAACCCGGCCCTGTACGACCGCGCCGCCACCAACGCCTTCCACGACGTGGACGACAGCGCCGTCAACACCAAGCGCGGCAACGTCGTCGACCTCGGCGTCGTCTCCGGCACCCTCCGCGTCCGGCTCTACAAGATCGGCGCCGACTACGGCCTCTCGGCCGCGAGCGGCTACGACACGGCCACCGGCCTGGGCTCCCCGGGCAAGGGCTTCTTCAAGTCCTTCGCCATCAAGAAGTAAGCGCCCTATCCCCGCGCCCCGCCAGGGGCGCGGGGAACTGCGCGAAGCGGGAGGCCCGTGCCGGAAAGATCGCGGCACGGGCCTCCACTTGCACGTGGGTGCGACTCAGAAGCGGTCCACCGGCGTGTACGTCCCCCACACACCGCGCAGCGCGTCGCACACCTCGCCGACGGTGGCCCGGGCGGCCAGCGCCTCCTTCATCGGGTACAGCACGTTCTCCGTCCCCTCCGCCGCCTTGCGCAGCACGGTGAGCGCCCGGTCGACGGCCGACGAGTCCCGGTCCGCCCGCAGCCGCGCCAGCCGCTCCGCCTGCTGGGCCTCGATCGCCGGGTCGACCCTGAGCGGCTCGTACGGCTCCTCCTCGGCGAGCTGGAAGCGGTTGACGCCGACCACGGTCCGCGCGCCGGAGTCCTGCTCCTGCTGGATGCGGTACGCGGTGCGCTCGATCTCACCCTTCTGGTAGCCCTGCTCGATCGCCGCGACCGCGCCGCCCATGTCCTCGACCTTGGCCATCAACTCCAGTGCGGCGGCCTCCAGTTCGTCCGTCATGGCCTCGACCACGTAGGAGCCGGCGAACGGGTCGACGGTCGCGGTGATGTCGGTCTCGAAGGCGAGCACCTGCTGGGTGCGCAGCGCGAGCCGTGCGGACTTCTCGGTGGGGAGCGCGATGGCCTCGTCGAAGGAGTTGGTGTGCAGCGACTGCGTCCCGCCGAGGACGGCGGCCAGCGCCTGCACGGAGACCCGGACCAGGTTGACCTCGGGCTGCTGGGCGGTGAGCTGGACGCCGGCGGTCTGGGTGTGGAAGCGCAGCATCTGCGACTTGGGGTTCTTCGCACCGAACTCCTCCTTCATCACGCGGGCCCAGATCCGGCGCGCGGCACGGAACTTGGCGACCTCCTCCAGCAGGGTGGTGCGGGAGACGAAGAAGAAGGACAGCCGGGGCGCGAAGTCGTCGACGTCCATGCCGGCGGCGACGGCGGTGCGGACGTACTCGATGCCGTTGGCGAGGGTGAAGGCGATCTCCTGCGCGGGGTTCGCCCCGGCCTCGGCCATGTGGTAGCCGGAGATGGAGATGGTGTTCCACTTGGGGATCTCGGCCCGGCAGTACTGGAAGACGTCGGCGATCAGCCGCAGCGAGGGCTTGGGCGGGAAGATGTAGGTGCCGCGGGCGATGTACTCCTTGAGCACGTCGTTCTGGATGGTGCCGGTGAGCCGGTTCGACGGCACGCCCTGGGCCTCGCCGACCAACTGGTAGAGCAGCAGCAGCAGCGAGCCGGGCGCGTTGATGGTCATCGAGGTGGAGACCTCGCCGAGCGGGATGCCGCCGAACAGGACGCTCATGTCCTCGACGCTGTCGACGGCGACGCCGACCTTGCCGACCTCGCCGTGCGAGATCGCGGCGTCGGAGTCGTAGCCCATCTGGGTGGGCAGGTCGAAGGCGACGGACAGGCCCATGGTGCCGTTGGCGATGAGCTGCTTGTAGCGGGCGTTGGACTCGGCGGCGGTGCCGAAGCCGGCGTACTGGCGCATCGTCCACGGCTTGCCGGTGTACATGGTCGGGTACACGCCGCGGGTGAACGGGTATTGGCCGGGGGTGCCGAGCCGGCTCGCGGCGTCGAAGCCGGCCAGGGTCTCGGGGCCGTACACCGGCTCGATCGGCAGGCCCGACTCGGTGCGGCGGGGCTCGGCTGCCATGGATGTCCTCCGCGGAAGATGGTGAGGGGTTGGCGCCGATCAACGGGTCGGCTGGATACGCAATGTAGCCGCGCCCCTCACGGGCAGACAGATGCCACGGCTGGGAGCTTTCTCACAACATCGGGCGACACCGACCCACCCCTCCTTGGGATGATCGGGCTGCACCGAACACCAGGCCGAGCACAGCCCGAGACACAGGAGTGGGACATGAGCGAGCAGAAGGTGGCCGTGGTCACCGGCGCCAGCAGCGGCATCGGGGCGGCGACCGCCCGCCGGCTGGCCGCGGACGGCTTCGAGGTGGTGCTGACCGCCCGCCGCACCGACCGGATCGAGTCGCTGGCGAAGGAGCTCGGCGGCCGGGCCTTCACCCTGGACGTCACCGACCGGGCCGCGGTGGACGCGTTCGCCGCCGAGGTCGGCCGGGTGGACGTGCTGGTCAACAACGCGGGCGGCGCGCTCGGCGCGGACAGCGTCGAGGCCGGCGACCCGGAGGACTGGCGCACCATGTACGAGGTCAACGTGCTCGGCGTGCTGCACCTGACCCAGGCGCTGCTGCCCGCGCTGCGCGCCACCGGCGACGGCACCGTGCTGATCATGTCCTCGACGGCGGCGCTGGCCGCGTACGAGGGCGGCGGCGGCTACGTGGCCGCGAAGCACGCCGTCCACTCGGTGGCGCAGACCCTCCGCCTCGAACTCGTGGGCGAGCCGATCCGGGTGATCGAGATCGCGCCCGGAATGGTGAAGTCCGAGGGCTTCGCGTTGACCAGGTTCCGCGGCGACCAGGCCAAGGCGGACGCGGTGTACGCGGGCGTCGCCGAGCCGCTGACCTCGGAGGACGTCGCGGACACGGTCTCCTGGGCGGTGACCCGTCCGGCACACGTCAACATCGACCTGCTGGTGGTCCGGCCCCGGGCGCAGGCCGCCAACCACAAGGTGCACCGGGCGGGCTGACCCGGATCCGGGTGAACGGCACGGGCGGCGGGTCACAACTTGATAGCTCGATCGGATGAAATCGGCCCGCCGCCTCCCCAACTGATGAACCCTCAACTACCGTGGAGGCGCTGCCCCGCCGAGCCGCTCCGGCCTCGCGCCGAGGCACTGCCCCACCCCTTTCTGTCTCTGCAGCATCCCCCCTTCCCGCCCTCACGAGGAGGATCCGCTGGCCAGCGACATCCCGCCGCAGCGTCTGGACGTGCGGACGGACCCGTCCCTGCTGGGACTGCACCGGTTCAACGAGGCCGACTCCGGAGCGGTCGAGGAGGCGCTGCTCGCCTGCTGCGGCAGCCACCGCTGGGCGCTGCGCCTGACCGCCCACCGCCCCTACCCCGACATCGGCTCGCTGCTGGCGGCCGCCAGCGAGGCCAGCTACGACCTGCGCCCGGCGGACCTCGCGGAGGCGCTGGCCGACGAGAGCTGGATGCCGCAGCCGCTGCTCGGCATGCGCGCCCCGGGCAGCCAGGCGGCGCACACCGCGCTGCGGGCCGCGCACGCCGCGTACGAGGCGCGGTTCGGCCACGTCTTCGTGGTCTGCCTGGAGGGCGTGGACCCGGAGGAGATGCTGGACGCGGTGCTGACCTCGATCCGCACCCGGCTGGCCAACGACCCGGACGAGGAGCGCCTGATCTCCGCCGAGGAGCTCCGGCGGATCGCGCTGAGCCGCCTGGAGCACCTGGTGGCCGTCCGGGCCTGACCCCGGGCGGCCGCGCCGCCGCGCGGCCGGGCGGTCACCGACCGTGAGAGTTCCCGTTCCGATTAGCCCGTACGTACCTGATTGATCACAGCAGGGCCCCCCGACGGCGGGAGGGCGCGGCGCGTCGATAGGATGCTCGCGGCCGGTGGACCGTATCCGGCCGGGCTGACCGACAGAAAGCCGGCCGAGCCCCCAAACCGCTTCCGGAGGGTTTTCCGTGCCGGCTGGAACGCTGTACCGCGGCCGGGAAGGCATGTGGAGCTGGGTGGCTCACCGAGTCACCGGCGTCCTGATCTTCTTCTTCCTGTTCGCACATGTCCTGGACACCGCCCTGGTGCGGGTGTCGCCCGAGGCCTACGACTCGGTGATCGCCACCTACAAGTTCTGGCTTGTGAACCTGATGGAGTACGGCCTGGTGGCCGCCATCCTGTTCCACGCCCTGAACGGCCTGCGGGTCGTGGCGGTCGACTTCTGGGCCAAGGGCCCGAAGTACCAGAAGCAGATGCTGTGGACCGTGGTCGGCATCTGGATCGTCCTGATGGGCGGCGCCTTCTACCCCGTTCTGCAGCACACCCTTCGCACCTGGTTCGGGGGCTGATCCGGCATGTCCACTGAGACCAAGGACCTGGTGGTCCCCTCGCTGCAGGCCCACACGGGCCAGGGCCTGGGCACCGGCAACCCGGCCGACGCCTTCGTGGTGGAGCCCGCCCGGGCCCGCACGAAGAAGACCCCGCGCCGCACCCGCACCAACTTCGAGATGCTCGCCTGGCTGTTCATGCGCCTGTCGGGTGTCGTCCTGGTGGTGCTGGTCCTCGGCCACCTGCTGATCAACCTGATGCTGGACGGCGGCGTCTCCAAGATCAGCTTCGCCTTCGTGGCGGGCCGCTGGGCGTCCCCGTTCTGGCAGATGTGGGACCTGCTGATGCTGTGGCTGGCGATGCTGCACGGCTCGAACGGCATGCGCACCGTCATCAACGACTACGCGGAGAAGGACGCCACTCGTCTGTGGCTGAAGGGCCTCCTCGGTGTCGCGACCGTCTTCACGGTGGTCCTCGGCACCCTGGTGATCTTCACCTTCGACCCGAACATCTGACGAGCCACCAGAGGCGACTGACCCCATGCAGATTCACCAGTACGACACCGTCATCGTCGGCGCCGGCGGCGCCGGCATGCGCGCGGCCATCGAGTCGACCCAGCGCAGCCGCACCGCGGTCCTGACCAAGCTCTACCCGACCCGCTCCCACACCGGCGCGGCGCAGGGCGGCATGTGCGCCGCGCTCGCCAACGTCGAGGAGGACAACTGGGAGTGGCACACCTTCGACACGGTCAAGGGCGGTGACTACCTGGTCGACCAGGACGCCGCCGAGATCATGTGCAAGGAGGCCATCGACGCGGTCCTCGACCTGGAGAAGATGGGTCTGCCCTTCTCCCGCACCGACCAGGGCCGGATCGACCAGCGCCGCTTCGGCGGCCACTCCCGCAACCACGGCGAGGCCCCGGTCCGCCGGTCCTGCTACGCCGCGGACCGCACCGGCCACATGATCCTGCAGACGCTGTTCCAGAACTGCGTCAAGCACGGTGTGGAGTTCTTCAACGAGTTCTACGTCCTCGACCTGCTGATCAACGAGGGCAAGACCGCCGGTGTGGTGGCGTACGAGCTCGCCACCGGCGAGATCCACGTCTTCCAGGCCAAGGCCGTGGTGTTCGCCTCCGGCGGCACCGGCAAGATGTTCAAGGTCACCTCGAACGCGCACACCCTGACCGGTGACGGCCAGGCCGTGGCGCTGCGTCGCGGCCTGCCGCTGGAGGACATGGAGTTCTTCCAGTTCCACCCGACGGGCATCTGGCGGATGGGCATCCTGCTCACCGAGGGCGCCCGCGGCGAGGGCGGCATCCTGCGCAACAAGGACGGCGAGCGCTTCATGGAGCGCTACGCCCCCGTCATGAAGGACCTCGCGTCCCGTGACGTCTGCTCCCGCGCGATCTACTCGGAGATCCGGGCCGGCCGCGGCTGCGGCCCCGACGGCGACCACGTCTACCTGGACCTGACGCACCTGCCGCCGGAGCAGCTGGACGCCAAGCTGCCGGACATCACCGAGTTCGCGCGCACCTACCTCGGCATCGAGCCCTACACGGACCCGATCCCGATCCAGCCCACCGCGCACTACGCGATGGGCGGCATCCCGACCAACGTCGAGGGTGAGGTCCTGAGCAACAACACCGACATCGTTCCCGGCCTGTACGCCGCGGGCGAGGTCGCGTGCGTGTCGGTGCACGGCGCCAACCGCCTGGGCACCAACTCGCTGCTGGACATCAACGTGTTCGGCCGCCGCGCGGGCATCGCCGCCGCCGCGTACGCCGACAAGCACGACTTCGTCGAGCTGCCGGAGAACCCGGGCGCGCTGGTCGAGGCGCTGGTCGAGGGCCTGCGGGAGTCCACCGGCACCGAGTCGGTCGCGCAGATCCGCAAGGAGCTGCAGGAGTCGATGGACACCAACGTGTCCGTCTACCGCACCGGCAAGACCCTGCAGCAGGCCGTCGAGGACGTCACGGCGCTCAAGGAGCGCTTCAAGAACGTCTCGATCCAGGACAAGGGCTCGCGGTACAACACCGACCTGCTGGAGGCCATCGAGCTGGGCAACCTGCTCGACCTGGCCGAGGTGCTGGTCGTCTCCGCGCTGGCCCGCGAGGAGTCCCGCGGCGGTCACTACCGCGAGGACTTCCCGACCCGCGACGACGTGAAGTTCATGCAGCACACCATGGCGTACCGCGAGGTGGCCGAGGACGGCACCACCTCCATCCGCCTCGACTACAAGCCGGTCGTGCAGACCCGCTACCAGCCGATGGAGCGTAAGTACTGATGTCCACTCCGACCGTCGAGACGCACTCGGCCGCGCTGGACGCGGTCGAGGCCGGCAGCGTCAAGCTGATCAACGTCACCTTCCGGATCCGCCGGTTCAACCCGGAGGAACACCCGGACCCGGTGTGGGTGGACTACCAGCTCGAAATGGACCCGAAGGAGCGCGTCCTGGACGCGCTCAACAAGATCAAGTGGGAGCAGGACGGCACCCTCACGTACCGTCGCTCCTGCGCGCACGGCATCTGTGGTTCGGACGCCATGCGGATCAACGGGCGCAACCGGCTGGCGTGCAAGACCCTGATCAAGGACGTCAACCCGGAGAAGCCGATCACGATCGAGGCCATCAAGGGCCTCGCGGTCCTCAAGGACCTGATCGTGGACATGGACCCGTTCTTCCAGGCGTACAAGGACGTCATGCCGTTCCTGATCACCTCGGGGAACGAGCCGACCCGCGAGCGTCTGCAGTCGCAGGCCGACCGCGAGCGCTTCGACGACACCACCAAGTGCATCCTGTGCGCCGCGTGCACCTCCTCGTGCCCGGTGTTCTGGAACGACGGCCAGTACTTCGGCCCGGCGGCGATCGTCAACGCGCACCGCTTCATCTTCGACTCCCGCGACGAGGGCGCCGAGCAGCGCCTGGAGGTCCTCAACGACCGTGAGGGCGTGTGGCGTTGCCGCACCACCTTCAACTGCTCGGAGGCCTGCCCGCGCGGCATCGAGGTCACCAAGGCGATCCAGGAGGTGAAGCGCGCGCTCGTCACGCGTCGCTTCTAGTCCTCGGACTTCCTCGCAGGGCCCGTCCGGAGTTCGCTCCGGGCGGGCCCTGCGGCGTCTCAGGGGGTCCGTTCGCGTCTGACGGTGGCCAGGGTGAGCAGCAGCGGGCCGAGGAACAGCGCCGCCGCCATGGTCCGGTAGTCCTGGCCGGCGGCGGACGCGGTCAGCGCCAGCTGGGTGCCGAGGACGGCCGCGCCGGCCACCGGGACGAGCGCGGGCAGCCGGTGCCGCCAGGCGTACAGCAGGGACGCCGCCAGGCCCAGGTAGGCCCACAGGGCGCCGCGCCACAGCAGCCAGTCCAGCTGCGGGGCGCGCAGCAGGGTGCGGCTCCACGCGGCGGCGGCGTGCAGCGGGCCGAGCAGGCCGCGCGAGGACGGGGACGTCTCCGGCACCTCGGTGGCCGCGTGCGGGCCGCCGGCGCCCGCCCACACGGCCCAGGCGAGGCGGCCCCGGCAGAGCCGGGCGTCCAACACCCGGTCCGGGTGCTCGCGCAGCAACTGCCGCCATTCCCGGGCCAGTTCGGACTGCTCGCGGCGGGCCGAGGCGGCGTCCCAGCGGTCGGTGAGGGCGGCGGTCGACGAGCAGTCCGCGCCGGCCGCGTCCCAGGCGGCAGCCGGGGCGACGGCCGTCGGCGCCGGGCTGCCGGGGTCGCGGTGCCGGGCGAGCGCCAGGTCGGCGGCGCGCAGCGTGTGCAGGTCGCCGGTGCGGGCCGCCGGGTGGCCGAACAGGGCGAGCGCGATCGGGACGGCCAGCGCGAGGGCGGTGAGCAGCGCGAGCCGGCCGCGCACCCGGGGCAGGGCGGGCAGCAGCACCAGGGCCGCGACCAGTGCGGTGCCCGCGCCCCGGGGGCCGGTCAGCGCGAGCAGCACGACGGCCGAGAACAGCACCGCCAGATCCAGCCGCTGGGCGGGGCCGCCCCGGTGCAGCGTCCCCTCCGCGCGCCGGACCAGCAGCCGCAGGCCCGCCGCGGTGAGCAGCAACGCGCCCGCGGCGGACGGCACTTCGGGGCTGAGCGAGACCACCAGGCTGCCGGTCGGGGGCAGCGCGGCCAGCGCGACGGCGACCGGCCCCGACCAGCGTCCGCGCACCCCGTACCGGGCCAGCGCCGCCACCAGGTACCCGAGCGCGAACGCCACCGCCGCCGTCTGGGCCAGCGTCGCCCCCGCCGGGTGCAGGATCCGCACGGCGGCGTCGTACAGCGGCGCACCGCTCGCCCGGCTGCCGGTGAACGCCGGGTACCCGGCCGCCCACCACAGCAGCAGCACGGCCTGGCAGGCCGCGGCCACCGCGAACGGCAGCCGCAGCCGGGACTTGGCGCGCCGGTGCCGCCGCTCGCGCTCGTGGCGCTGCGCCCACTCGGGGCGGGTGTCGCCGAGGGTGGTGCCGGTGCTCATCGCGGAGCCTCCCCGTCCCCTGCTCCCCGGCTTCGCCCGGAAGTCGTGCCGGGCAGGCTAGCAGCCGGATTCGGCCACCTCCAGAGGTCCGGACACGCCGAAGGCCCGCCCCGGCCGCGACCGGAACGGGCCCTGGCGGCCCGTCAGGCGAGAACGCCCAGATCCTTGGGGTCGCCCACGCCCATGAAGGTGATCAGGTGCCGCCCGGCGGTGACGGCGTACAGGTCGGCCTGCCCGTCGGCGTCGAGGTCGCCGGAGCTGCCGAGCACCGGGTATTCGGCCACCGGGAAGCTGCCGATGACGGCGCCGTCGGCGGGGTTCGCCAGCCCGGAGAAGTCGTAGCTGCCGTTGGCGAGCTTCGGCACGGCGTGCGCCCGCAGGGTGCCGGTGGCCTGCTCGCGGGACCACAGCGCGAGGTTGCCGCCGGCGTCGGGGCCCGGGGCGATCAGGTCATAGCCGTTCCACAGGCCGGTGGTGGTGAGCTGGGTGGAATCACCGAACCGCGAAGGGTCGCGCTGGAGCCACAGGTTGCCCTGCTCGACGTCCAGCAGCGTGATGGCGGTCGGGTTGCCGGGCTCCACCGAGCCGAGGGCGACCAGCTGCTGCACCTCCCGGAAGCTGGTGCTGTGGTCGGCCGGGCAGGCGACCGGGGCCTTGGCGGTGTCGACGCAGTCGGTGGCGTGGCTCATCAGCGACGGCGAGCGGGTGCCGAGCGGCAGCGCGCCCTGGTTGACGTACTGGTACAGGTAGCCCGAGTTGTCGGGGGCGGCGTCGCGGACGTAGACGGTGTCGGCGGGCGCGCCGCCGCCGCTCCAGCCCTTGTGGGTGATCTGCAGCCCGGTCCAGCTGTCCCCGATGGGCGCCCGGGCGGCGGGCACCACGGTGGACGGGGTCGTGCTGCCGGCACCGCCGCTGATCACCAGCAGGTTGCCCTGCGAGTCGGGCAGCAGGATGTCCGGGACGCCGTCGTTGTCGACGTCGCCGAGCGCCTTCGGCGGGTTCGGGTTCCACGGCGCGTAGAAGGTGTAGGCCAGCGGCTGGGTGACCCGGCCGGTGCGGTCGATCGCCTGCACCTGGAGGCTGTGGGTGCCCCACTCGGCGGGCTTGATGGTGACACTCGCGGCGCCGTCCGCGCCGGCCGCGACCACGCCCGGGCCGGGGGTGCAGCCGCCCACGCCGACGACGTTGTCCAGGGCGTAGCGGAAGCAGGCCACGCCGGAGCCTGCGTCGGTCGCGGAGAAGGTGAAGACGCCGTTCTGGCCGGCGTACTTGCCGCCGCCGTTCTCCGGGAAGTCCGCGGAGGTCACGGTCAGACCGGTGGGCGCGGCGGTGTCGACGCCGAACCGGCAGGTCTCGGTGGGCTCGCCGGAGCCCGGCTGGTACTCCGGCCAGACCTGCCAGGTGTAGCCGGAGCCGTCGGCCAGGCCGGGGACGGTGACCTGGACGGTGCCGTCGGCGGCGGTGTCGGCGGTGCCGTCGAACACCTTCGTGCCGGTGGCGTCCCAGACCTTGAAGCGGGCGGAGGGCGCGGTGGTGTGCGCGGTGAGGACCGGGTTCGCGGTGGTCACCCAGCCGGGTGTGCCGGTGGCCCAGCAGCCGTCGCCGGCCAGGCCCGGCACCGCTCGGACGCCCGGGCCGGTGACGGCCCGGCCCGGTACGGCCTGAGCGGCGGGTGCGGCGAACAGTCCGGCCGCGAGGGCCGCGGTGGCGCAGGCGGCGAGCAGCCGCGGAGCGGTGGTGCGGGACATCGGCATTCCCCCCAGGAAGCGGTGCGCGGGCGAATCGTTCGATCGCCCGGCCGCGCATCCTGGCAGTGTCCGGGATCACCGCGCAAGCAGAATTCTCACTCCGCGACGGCGGGCTTGCGCAGGGCGCGCAGGCCGCGGATGCCGATCGTGCCGATGGCGAGGCCGAGGAGCAGGGAGGTGATGGCGAGCAGCAGGTGGACCCAGAAGAAGGCGGTGGGCTGGGAGTGGTCGCCGTTGACGAAGGCCTGGCCGCCGGAGTCCTTCCAGAGGTTCTTCGCGAAGGTCGTCCAGATGAAGATCGACCAGACGCCGAAGGCGGTGAGGAACCAGGAGACCGGGCGGCTGAGCTTCATGACGGGTCCTTCGCGGCAGACGGGTGGCCCGTCCAGTATGCGCGGCCCGCCGAACGGAGCAGCGGGCGGTACTCGTTCGTGGCGTGGGCGACGGCTTGGGCGGTGGGGGGCCGCGGGCGCGGGTTAGCTTCCGGGAATGCAGACAGTCCGCCGGATCGTCCTCGGTTCGTCCGCTGCCGCGCTGGTGCTCGGCCCGGTCGGCCCGCCGGCCGTCGCGGTGGCGGGGCCCGGTGACGTGCCGCCGCCCGCCGTGGTGGGCGGCGACCGGCTGGGGGCGGCAGGGGTGCAGGTCGCGCCGGGGCCGGGGGCGCCGGCGCTGCCGGGGAACCTGACCGGGAAGTCCTGGGTGGTGGCGGACGCGGGGAGCGGGGAGGTGCTGGCGGCGTTCAACGCGCACGCGCAGCTGCCGCCGGCGTCCACGTTGAAGATGCTGTTCGCGGACACGGTGCTGCCGAGGTTCCCGGCCGATCTGGTGCACAAGGTGGCGTGGTCGGAGCTGCAGGGGATGGGGCCGGGCAGCAGTCTGGTGGGCATCAAGGAGGACTTGGACTACAAGGTCGAAGACCTGTGGCGCGGGGTGTTCCTGTCCTCCGGCAACGACGCGGTGCACGTGCTGGCGAACATGAACGGCGGGGTGGCGAAGACCGTCGCCGACATGCAGGCCCGCGCCGACCAGTTGCAGGCCCGGGACACCCACGTGGTCAGTCCGGACGGCTACGACATGGACGGGCAGGTCACCTCGGCGTACGACCTGACGCTGTTCGCCCGGGCGGGTCTGCGCAACGAGGAGTTCCGGGGGTACTGCGGCACCCGGTGGGCGCAGTTCCCGGGCGCGCTCGACAAGAACGGGCAGCGCGGCAGTTTCGGCATCGCCAACACGGACCGGCTGCTGGGCAAGTACCCGGGGCTGATCGGCGTGAAGAACGGTTACACCACCAACGCGGGCGCGACGTACACGGGCGCGGCGGTGCGCGGCGGGCGGACGCTGCTGGTGACGGTGATGCACCCGGCGAGCAGTCCGCAGGTGTACGACGAGGCGGCGGCGCTGCTGGACTGGGGGTTCGCGGCGGCCGGCAAGGTCACGGCGGTGGGTGTGCTGGCCGAGGACCGGGCGCCGGACGCGGCCGCGGACGCCCCGGCCCGGCCGGTCGCCGGGACGCCGTCGCCGACGCCCCCCGCCGAGGCGCCGGAACCGGCCGCGCAGCCCGCCGCCCACCAGGCCGAACCGGTCCGGGCGGCACACGCCGAGGCGGACGGCCCGGGCCCGGGGACGTGGACGGCGGTCGGCCTGTGCGCGCTGGTGGCGTCGCTCGGCATGCTCCGCCTGCGCGCCCTGCGCCTCCAGGCCGCCCGCCGCCAGGCCCGCGCGGCAGCGGGCCGCCCGCCCCGCCAAGCCGGTTGACAGCAGCCCACTCGCACGGCAGCGCCCACCGACCGACCCGACGGCCCGAGCGCGCCGGCCGCGCCGCCGACAGGGCACACGCGATCGTCAACCGGCCACCCCCGCAGGGCGGTTGCCCCGGGCCTCACGGAGAAGCCCGCACATCGCACCGCCGAACGCACACGCCCCCGGCCTGCCACCCCGACAGCGGCAACGACGCCGGCCCGCCGGGCGGCAGGCCATCAGCAAACGCCCCCCGCAAGGCAGTTGCCCCGGGCCTCACAGAACGGCCCGCGCGCCCCGGTCGGCCGCCCCCGCGACGCCGGTCCGCAGACCTGGTCAACCGGCCACTCCTGCCCGGCAGTTGAGCCCCGCCCGCCCGGGCATGCACCGGGTCCCGCCGCCGCGTCGGCGGGCGACTGGGCGGCGGGGCCCGACGGTGGACCGGCCCCGTGGGGGCTCTGTCGTCAGGACGACTTGCGGGCGCGGCCGGCGCTCAGGGCGCGGCGGACGGCGCGGGTGGCGACCGGGGGCATCACGTCGATGGCGACCCGGCGGGCGAGCGAGCGCCGGGGGCGGGGGGTGGCGGCGCTGCCGGCCTGGGCGCGGACGGCGCTCTCGGGGCGGCCGGAGGGCTCGTCCCAGGCGAGGCGGTGGCAGGTCTGGCCGGCGAGGTGCTCCTCGTCGAGCCGGAAGCCCTCGGCGCGCCAGTCGCGGGCGAGCAGGTCGGCGCGGACGGCGTCGGCGTCGCCCCAGGTGCCGTAGAACTTCTCGGGGGTGAGCAGCACCGGCTTCAGGCCGAGGGTGAACACGGCCTCCCAGACGGCGGCGTGCACGCCGGGGGTGTGCGGGGCGCGGTAGTCGTCGAGCGAGACGACGCCGTTGCCGGCCAGGGCGTCGCGGGCCACCAGGATGTCGCCCGCGACGTGCTCGTAGAGGTGCGAGGCGTCGATGTGGACGAAGCGGCAGCTGTCGGCGGCGATCCGGCCGTCGGCGAGGACCGAGGTGGGGGCCTGGATGATCGTCGGCAGTTCGGCGTGGAAGGCCTGGTAGTTGGTCTCGAAGGCCCGCCGGGTGAGGGTGGAGCGGTAGGACATGGACATCTCGGCGGAGTTCTCGTCGTCGGGCGCGTCCATGTCGAACAGGTCGCAGACGGTGAAGGCCTCGCCGGGGCGCAGGTGGTCGCCGAGCAGGATCGCGGAGCGGCCCAGGTAGGCGCCCATCTCCAGCAGGTCGCCGGTGACACCGGCGGCGCTCTGGCGGTCGAGCAGCCACGCGAAGACCTCGCGGTCGACGCGGAAGAACCACCCGGGGACGTCGTCGGGGGTGGCCGGTACGGGCAGCGCGGCGGTGGTGTCGGTGACGGACACGCGGCCTCCAGAGATGCTGGCCGGAGACAGGGGTGTTCCGGCGAGACGGTCGGCCGAGGGGACAGCCGAGCTTTTTGGTTGTGACGGGGATCATAGTCAGTTGTCCGGATGTCGGACAGGGGTGAATTCGGTGATTCGACGGCCGCCGCGAGCGCCCTCTCGGCCTGCCGGACGGCCCTGCGGCGGGCGGCGGCGGGGTCGGCGAGGGCGGTCCAGGCCGCGCAGTACATCAGCAGTCCGGACACGAAGTTGATCCACAGCAGCAGCGCGACGGGCACCCCGAACGCCCCGTACAGGCTGCGGCCGGCGACCGTTCCGAGGTACGAGGAGAGCGCCACTTTCAGCACCTCGAAGCCGACCGCGCCGATCAGCGCGCCCTGCAGCAGGTCGCGCCGGCGCTGGCCGCGGATCCGCGCGAACGGGCCGAGCAGGTACCAGAAGAGCAGCAGATCGGCGCAGACGGCGATCAGGAAGCCCAGCCCGGTCAGCAGCCCGCGGGCCGTGGCGCCCTCCAGGCCGAGGCCGTCGGCGAGCCGGTGCGCGAGGGTGGTGGCGACCGCGGACGCGGCCAGCGAGGCGAGGCAGACCAGGCCGAGGCCGATCAGGACCGCGCAGTCCCGGAGTTTCACCTGAACGGGGTTGCCGCCGTCGTCGGGCAGTCGCCACACCGTGCGCACCGCGCCGCGCATGGTGTCCACCCAGCCGAGGCCGGAGGCCAGCAGCAGGACGCCGGAGACCAGGCCGACGGTGCCGGCGTTGGCCACCATCGCGTTCAGGTCGAGGGCGTCGGACAGGCCGGGCAGCTGCTCGGCGATCTGCTCCTGGAGGTGGTGCACCCGGGAGTCGGAGAGGGTGGCCAGGGCGATCGCCAGGGCCACGGTGAGCAGCGGGAACAGCGCCAGGAACCCGAAGAAGGTGACCGCCCCGGCCAGCCGGGTGCCCTTGACGTCGGCGAACAGCCGGTACACCAGGTAGGGGCGGCTGCGCAGCACCCGGGCGACCAGGGGTCCGATCAGCGGCAAACGGGTGAGGAGGTCCACCCACCGCTGTATACCGGGCGGGCGGCGGCGCGTCCGGGTGACGCGCCGCCCGGCCGGTGGCTCAGCGGCGGACGGCGCGGCGGGCCTTGGCGAGCACCCGCAGGCTCTGGAAGCCCAGGTAGCTGCCGCGGCTGAGGAGTTCGCCGCGGACGCCCTCGGGTCCGGCGGGCGGCCGGTAGCCGGCGGGGCGGTGCCGGGCGCAGTGCTCGGCGGCGCGGCGGAAGAACTCGCGGCGGTCGGCGGCGGGGACGCGTCCGGGCTTGGTGACCACGGTGGCGAGGTGGCCGAGCATCATCCGGTAGATCACCGGCCGCCAGCGGTCGAGCTCGGGGCGGGCGTCGAGGAAGGCGAACACCCGGTCGTACTGCTCGAAGACGTCGAAGTGCTTGCGGGAGGCGGTGGCCAGGATGTTGCCGCCCTCGCGGCGCTGCCGGTAGTGGACGCCGACCTGGTCGAGCAGGGTGATCGACTCGGCGGCGAGCAGCGCCGGGTAGGTCCAGGGGGTGTCCTCGTAGTACCCGGGCGGGAAGGTCAGGCCCTGCCGCTGGACGAACTCGCGGCGGTAGGCCTTGTTCCACACCACCTGGAGCAGGTCGAGCAGGTCGCGGCGCTCGTCCAGGGTGAAGGTGTCGGCGCCGGGCCGGGCGAACACGGGGGCGGAGGCGGAGCGCACCACGCGGCCGTCCCAGTAGCTGCGGGCGTAGTCGTACACCAGCAGGTCGGGATCGCCGGTGGCGCGCAGGCGGGCGTCGGTGGCGGCCAGCAGGTCGGGGGTGAGGGTGTCGTCGCTGTCCAGGAACAGCACGTACTCGCCGGTGGCGAGCTCCAGGCCGGCGTTGCGGGCCAGGCCGAGGCCGACGTTGCGTTCCAGGTGGCGGACCGTCACCCGGCTGTCCCGGGCGGCGGTCTCGTCCAGGATGGCGCCGCAGCCGTCGGGCGAGAGGTCGTCGACGGCGATCAGTTCGAAGTCGGCGAAGGTCTGGCCGAGGACGGAGTCCAGACAGGCCGGGAGGTATTCCTCCACGGCGTGGACGGGCACGATCACGCTGAACCGCGGCATCTCTTCACTCTCCTGACCTGACCTGGCCAGGCGCAGACTAGCAAGCCCGGAGAGGTAGGATCGCGGCCGGTGCCGGTCCGGGTTCGACACGAATTGCCCGGCCCACCCGGCCCGCACTCCCTGAGGAAAGGCTCTGCGCTCCCGATGGCCCCCCGTCTGTCCGTCGTCGTCCCGATCTACAACGTCGAGCGCTACCTGGAGGAGTGCCTCGACTCGATCGCCGCCCAGACCTTCGACGACTTCGAATGCGTCATGGTCGACGACGGCTCCAAGGACTCCAGCGCCGAAATCGCCAAGGCCTACGCCGCCAAGGACTCGCGCTTCCGGCTGGTCCAGCAGGTGAACAAGGGCCTCGGCGCGGCGCGCAACACCGGTTACCGCCACATCTCCGAGGGCACCGAGTTCCTCGCCTTCGTCGACAGCGACGACACCATGCCGCCGTCGGCCTACGAGCTGATGATCGGCACCCTGGACGAGACCGGCTCGGACTTCTGCACCGGCAACGTGCTGCGTTTCCGCGCCGTGGGCCACTACCAGTCGGGCGGTCACCGCAAGCCGTTCGCGGCGACCCGGCTGCGCACCCACATCACCGAGATCCCGGCGCTGGTCACCGACCGCACCGCGTGGAACAAGGTGTACCGGCGCTCGTTCTTCGACGAGGCGGGCGTGCTCTACCCCGAGGGCATCCTGTACGAGGACGCCCCGGTCAGCGTGCCGCACCACTACCTCGCGCGCCGGGTCGACGTGCTCGCCGAGCCGATCTACCACTGGCGCGAGCGGGAGGTCGGCGAGATGTCGATCACCCAGATGAAGACCAACCCGAAGGGCGTCATCGACCGGGTCAAGTCGATGGAGCTGGTCCGCGACTGGCTGAGCAGGCAGAGCGACCCGAAGTTCCGCAAGTACCTGCACTCCTACGACGAGAACAACCTCGTCGAGGAGATCCCGATGTTCTTCGGCTCGGTGCTGGAGGGCGACCCGGAGTACAACGCCGCCTACCTGGAGTCGGCCGGCCGCCTGCTGCGCGCCATCGGCCCGGAGCAGGTCCGCAAGCTGCGCGCCCCGCTGCGCCTGAAGTACCACCTGACCCTGCAGGGCCGCCTCGACGAGCTGATCGAGCAGCTGCGGTTCGAGAAGGAGTCCAACGGCGCCGCCCCGGCCCGCGGCCTGCTGCGCCCGTACGCCGACTACCCGTTCCTGCGCGGCGGCCGCAAGAGCGTCCCGGCGGACGTGCTGCGGCTGAACAACGCCCTGGTGATGCGCTCCCGGGTGTACGAGGCCCGCTGGTCGGACGACAAGCTGCAGCTGACCGGGCACGCCTTCCCCGAGCACCTGGGCGCCGAGAGCAAGCACGACATGGTCAAGGCGCTGGTGCTGCGCGAGGCCAAGGGCCGCCGCGTGGTGGCCGTGCAGACCAAGGCGGAGTTCAGCCCGGAGGCCACCGCCAGCTCCCCGCACGACCTGTACAGCTGCGACTGGGCGGGCTTCTCCGCCACCATCGACCCGGCCCGGCTCAAGCACCGCGGCCAGTGGAAGGACGGCTCCTGGCGGGTGCTGGTGGCCGGTGTCGGCAAGGGCGGCCTGTACAAGGGCCGGGTGTCGGTCGGCTGGCACGACCGCGCCGAGTACGCGCCGGTGCACTGGGTCGAGGACGACGTCCGGGTGGTGCCGTGGTCGCGCGACGGCCACCTGCTGCTGCGGGTGGAGCGGGTCCGGGCCCGCGCCCTGTCGGTGACCGCCGAGGGCGGCGCCGTCGAGCTGCGCGGCCTGGTCCGCTCCGGCGCCGACCTGGCCGGCGCGGAGCTGCGGCTGAAGCACGTCGAGTCCGAGAAGGACGTGTTCGTGCCGCTGGAGCTGGGCGTCCCGTCCGGCCGCGACCTGCCGTTCACCGCCCGGTTCCGGGTGGCCGAGCTGACCGCCGTCCGGGAGGCCTGGGACGCCCTCGACCCGACGGCCGAGAAGCGCACCCGCGACCGCTGGGACCTGGAGCTCAGGCTCGTCGACGGCACCGCGCTGGCGCTCGTCCTGGACGACCGCACCGCCCCCGTCGAGCTGCACCTGCCGCTCGGCGACGGCGCCCGCACGCTGTACGCCAAGCCCTCCCCGAGCGGCTACCTGCAGCTGTGCGACCAGGTCGTGCAGCCCATCGTCGAGGAGATCGCCCGGGCCAAGGACGGCGAGGGCTTCGTGCTCAGCGGCTCCTTCCCGCTGCCCGGCACCCACCGCTACGAGCTGGTGATCCAGCACGGCAAGCGCCGCGAGGAGCACGCCTACCCGGTGGAGATCGTCGACGGCCGGTTCCGGGCCGCGCTGCCCGCGCTGCCCACCGCGTCGTTCGCCGGCCTGGTGCCGCTGCACAAGGGCACCTGGACGGTGCTGTTCCGCCCGGTCGGCGCGCCCGCGAACAGCGAGTGGCCGATCGCGGTCCTCGCCGCCTCCACCTTCGACGTGCTGCCGATGGAGGTGCAGGCCCGCGGCAAGCGGGTGGCGCTGGAGCGCCGCGCCTTCGACAGCCTGTCGCTGGAGTCCCACGACGCGCTGTCCCCGGCCGAGCGCAGCGGCTACCGGCAGCGGCAGCTGCGGGACGCGTACAAGAAGGGCCAGTACGGTCCGCTCACCGACACCGTGCTGTACCACACCGTCCGCGAGGACTGGTGGGCCGCCGACGGCGGGCTGTACGCGGACTCGCCGCGCGCCGTGCACGAGGAGCTGGTCCGCCGCGGCCTGCCGCTGCGCCACCTGTGGACCTCCGTGGACCTGCAGGCCGAGCTGCCGAACACCGCCGAGTGCGTCCGGCACCGCTCCCCCGAGTGGTTCGAGGCGCTGGCCACCGCCAAGTACATCGTCACCTCCACCCACCTGCCGACGTACTTCCGCCGCCGCCCCGGCCAGGTCGTCCTGCAGACCTGGCAGGGCACCCCGCTGAAGCGGATCGGCGCCGACTTCGAGAAGGTCTGGTTCACCGACTCCGGCTACCTGGAGCACCTCAAGGAGGAGGTGCCGCAGTGGAGCCTGATGGTGGCGGGCAGCCGCTGGGCCGCGCCCGTGCTGCGCCGCGCCTTCGGCTTCGAGGGCAAGGTGCTGGAGAGCGGCTACCCGCGCAACGACGTGCTGTTCGCCGCCGACCGGGAGAAGACCGCCGAGCGGGTCCGCGAGCAGCTGGGCCTGCCCGAGGGCAAGCAGGTGGTGCTGTACGCGCCGACCTTCCGGGAGGACCGCCGGCTGCCCGACGGCGGCTACCAGCTGAACCTGCAGCTCGACCTGGAGGCGGCCCGCGCCGCCCTCGGCGACGACCAGGTGCTGCTGGTGCGCGCCCACGAGGTGGTCCGCGGCCGGCTGCCCGAGGCCGGCAACGGCTACGTCTGGGACGTCAGCACCTACCCCGACATGGCGGAGCTGCTGCTGATCGCGGACGTCCTGGTGACCGACTACTCCGCCGCCGTGTTCGACTTCATGAACACCGGCCGTCCGGTGCTGTTCTTCACCTACGACCTGGAGCACTACCGCGACAACCTGCGCGGCTTCAGCCTCGATCTGGAGAACCGGGCCCCCGGTCCGCTGCTGTCCACCTCCGCCGAGGTGGTCGCCGCGCTCGGCGACCTTCCGCAGGTCAGCGCCGAGTACGCCGACAAGTACGCGGCGTTCCGCGAGGCCTACTGCGACCTGGACGACGGCAGTGCGGCCAGTCGGGTGACGGACGCGCTGCTCGCCGAAGGCGAATAGCGGAGAGTAATCCGCAGGTCAAGGGCTGATTGATTCCCTCAATTCCCAGGAAACCCACGATATTCCCAGGGTTGGGGAAATTGACTTCACCAGTTCCCTTGGATGTCATGACTGCGTGCTGCGTCTTCCCGATTTCCCCGGCCGTTTCCGCCGCGCCCGGACCACGGCGCCCGTCGCAGCCCGCACCGGGCTGCGGCGGGCGGGCTGGGACGGCGGGGTGCTCACCCTGCTCGGCGAGGGCCGGATGGACGGGCAGCCGGGCGACCGGCCCGGCGCGACCCGGGTCGAGCTGGAGCTGACCCCGCCGACCGGTCGGCGGCGGGTGCGGGTGCGTACCTTCCCGCACTACCTGCCGGAGGCGACCGACGACAGCGGGCAGGACCGGCACCGGCTCGACTGGACCGGCTTCACCGCGCTCCTCGACCCCGCGCTGCTCCGGCGGCGCGACCGGTGGCAGCCCGGCACCTGGGCGATCACCGCCCGGGTCACCGCCGGCGGCCGGCGCGCGGAGACCCCGCTCGCCCCGCACTGGTGCGGCACCGGCGAGTACCCGCCCGCGCACTGGGCCGCCGACGACGTCCTGCTCGTGCTGCACTTCGACCAGGGCGCGCTGCGGCTGACCGTCCACCTCGACCGGGCCGTCGTCACCGAACTGGCCTGCGCCGACGGCGGGTTCCGGCTGGCCGGCCGCGGCCCGGCCGGCTCCGCCGGCGCCGCCCTGGTGCTGCGCCACCGGCAGAGCGGCGCCGAGGCCCGCTGCCGCACCGACTGGGACGGCGCCCACTTCACCGCGCTCGTCCCCGCCGGGCTGTGCCGGCCGGACGGGCACTGGGACCCGGCCCTGGTCGACCGCGACGGCCGCCGGCACGACCTGCTGCTGAACTGCCCGCCCGGCGGCCGCCGCCAACTCCCGCTGGACGACGGGCAGGTGCTGTACGCCAAGCAACTGTCCGACCAGCGGCTGCAGTTCTGCGTCCAGGAGCCCGAGCCGCTGGTGGACGCCATGGTGCCGGCCCCCGCCGGGTTCGAACTCCGCGGCGAACTCCCGCACTTCGCGGGCCGCCCGGTCGACCTGGTGCTGCGGCACAGCGGCGACGGCCGCGAGCGCCGACTGCCCGCCCAGGTCGGCAGGGACGGCCGCTTCCGCGCCGTGCTCGACCTCGAACCGGCCGCCTCCGACGGGCGGCCCCGGCCGCTCGCCAAGGGCGTCTGGGATCCGGCCCTGCGCCCCGCCGACGACCCCGAGCACGCCGGCCTGTCGCTGCGCCTGCACCCGAACGTGCTGCCGCAGCTGCCCGCGACGGCCCACGCCGGCCCCAAGTCCTTCCAGTTGCAGCACCGTTGGCACGACACCCTGATCCTGGACAGCAAGCCGGTGCTGGCCGCCGTCGAACGCAGCGCCCACCGCCAGCTGCGGCTGCGCACCGAGTCCTACCCGGCCGCCCGCCGCCTGCCGCTGCGCGACGCCGTGCTGTACGACGTGTTCGGCGGGCGCAGCTACTCGTGCAACCCGCGCGCCGTCCACGAGGAACTGGTCCGCCGCGACCTGCCGCTGCGGCACCTGTGGGTGGTTGAGGACGGGCAGGAGCAGCCCCCGACGGGCGCCACGGCCGTCCGCCAGTGGAGCCCCGAGTGGTACGAGGCGCTGGCCACCAGCCGCTACCTGGTCGGCAACACGCACTTCCCGGACTTCCTGCGCCGCCGCGAGGGCCAGGTGGTGGCCCAGCTGTGGCACGGCACGCCGCTGAAGCGGATCGCCCGGCAGGTGGACGGCGACTGGCTGGCCGCGGACGGCTACCTGGAGCGGCTGGCCCGCGAGGTGCGGCAGTGGAACCTGCTGCTGTCGCCCAGCCCGTTCGCCACGCCGATCCTCGCCGACTCCTTCGACTACCGGGGCGAGGTGCTGGAGGCCGGCTACCCGCGCAACGACCGGCTGGTGCGCGACGACCCGGCGGAGGCGGCCCGGGTCCGCGCCCGGCTGGGCATCCCGGACGGCCGCAAGGTGGTGCTGTACGCCCCGACCTGGCGCGACGACCAGCGCGGCGCGGGCGACCGCTACCGGCTCGACCTGCGGCTCGACGTGGAGCAGGCCCGCAAGGCGCTCGGCGAGGACCACGTGCTGCTGCTGCGCCCGCACGTCCACGTGGGCGGCCGGATGCCCGACGACGAGTTCGTCCGGGACGTCTCCGACCACCCGGACGTCGCCGACCTGATGCTGATCGCCGACGTGCTGGTCACCGACTACTCGTCGCTGATGTTCGACTTCGCGGTGACCGGCCGGCCGATGCTGTTCTTCGCCTACGACCTGGAGCACTACCGGACCAGGCTGCGCGGCTTCACCTTCGACTTCGAGGCGCTGGCGCCGGGCCCGGTGCTGGCCGACTCCGCCGGGCTGGTCGACGCGCTGCGCGACCTCGACCCTGCCCCGTACCGGGAGCGCTACCGGGCCTTCCGCGAGCGGTTCTGCCCGCTGGACGACGGGCACGCGGCCGCCCGGGTGGTCGACCGGATGCTGGCGATGGCCGCCGAGGGGCACCCAGCCGGCTCCCAGTGAATCCACCGGAAACTCCCGGCCGCCGCACCGGCGGCCGGGCCTTTCGGAAAACCTTCAGAAATGGTCAGGAACGGCCGAATTCATAACCGCGCCAGGGCCGCCACACGCCGTCCGCGCCGAATGTGGAGAGCACGAATTCGGTGACGTCGAACACGGCGCGGAAACTCCGCGCCTGTTCCTGCGCCTCGTCCAGGATCGCCTCGGGAAGGCCGTGGGCGACGGTGACGTGCGGGTGGTAGGGGAAGGCGAGCTCGCGCGCCAGCGGGCCGGAGCGGACCTCGGCCTCCAGCTCGCGGCACTCCTGCGCGCCCTCCTCGACCCGGACGAACACCACCGGGGAGACCGGCCGGAAGGTGCCGCTGCCCTGGAGCAGCATCCGGAACGGCCGCCGCCCGGCGGCGACCGCCCGCAGGTGCTGCTCGATCCCGGGCAGCCGGTCCGTGCTGGTCTCGGTGGGCGGCAGCAGGGTGACGTGGGTGGGTATCGCCCGGGCCAGCGGGTCGCCGTGGCCGGCCCGGGCGTCCTGCACCTGACTGCCGTACGGTTCCGGGACGTGTATCGACACGCCGATGGTGACGGGCCGGTCGAGCCCGTCACCGTCGGGGGCGGCAGCCGTCGGCATCAGCGCTTCGGCGCCAGGAAGCCGACCCGGTCGTACACCTCGGCGAGCGTCTCGGACGCCACCGCGCGGGCCTTGTCGGCGCCGAGCGCCAGCACCCGGTCCAGCTCGGCCGGGTCGTCCAGGTACTCCTGGACGCGGGTCTGGAACGGGGTGACCCAGTCGGTGAACAGGTCGGCCAGCTCGGTCTTCAGGGCGCCGTACATCTTGCCGTCGAAGTGCGCGACCAGCTGCTCGACGCTCATCCCGCTGAGCGCCGAGTGGATCCGCAGCAGGTTGGAGACGCCGGGCTTGTTCGCCTCGTCGTAGGTGACGACGGTGTCGGTGTCGGTGACGGCGCTCTTGAACTTCTTGGCGCTGGTCTTCGCCGGGTCGAGCAGGCTGATCAGGCCCTTGTCGCTGGCCGCGGACTTGCTCATCTTCGCCGTCGGGTCCTGCAGGTCCTGGATCTTGGCGGTGGCCTTCAGGATGTACGGCTCGGGGACGGTGAAGGTCTTGCCGTAGCGGGTGTTGAAGCGCTCCGCGAGGTCGCGGGTGAGCTCCAGGTGCTGGCGCTGGTCCTCGCCGACCGGGACGGTCTGGGTCTGGTAGAGCAGGACGTCGGCGACCATCAGCACGGGGTAGGTGAACAGGCCGACGGTGGTGCGGTCGGCGCCGTGCCGGAGGGACTTGTCCTTGAACTGCGTCATCCGGGAGGCCTCGCCGAAGCCGGTGAGGCAGTTCATCACCCAGGCCAGCTGCGCGTGCTCGGGCACCTGGGACTGCACGAACAGGGTGCAGCGCTCCGGGTCCAGGCCGGCGCCGAGCAGCTGGGCGACGGAGACCCGGGTGTTCTGCCGCAGCGCCGCCGGGTCCTGCTCGACGGTGATCGCGTGCAGGTCGACGACCATGTAGAAGGCGTCGTTGGCCTCCTGCATGTCGACCCATTGGCGCACCGCGCCGAGGTAGTTGCCCAGGTGGAAGGAGCCTGAGGTGGGCTGGATGCCGGAGAGCACCCGGGGACGGTCCTTCACCGGACCGGTGACCGCTGCGTTGACCATGGAGCCATTGTTCCAGTTCCCGGGGCCGCTCAGGAAACGTCCGGCGAAGGCGGGTTCGGCAGTGTGACGGCACTCACCCGCAGCCGTTCGATCCGCCGCCCGTCGAGGCGGGCCACGGTCAGCCGGGCGCCGGAGTCGGTCAGCACCTGGTCGCCCTTCTGCGGCAGCCGGCCGAGCTCGCGCACCACGAAGCCGGCGACCGTCTCGTACGGGCCCTCGGGCAGCGCGAAGCCGGTCTCCTCGGCGAAGTCGGCGAGGTTCAGCAGGCCGTCGAGCTCGACGCCGCCGCCGGCCAGCCGCCGGGTCGCGGTGGTGTCCTGCGCGTCGTACTCGTCGCGGATCTCGCCGATCACCTCCTCGACCAGGTCCTCCAGGGTGACGATGCCCGCGGTGCCGCCGTACTCGTCCACCACGATGGCCAGGTGGTGGCCCTCGCGGCGCATCTCGCTCATCGCCTCAAGCACCCGTTTGGTGGCGGGCAGCAGCTTGACCGGGCGCGCCAGCTCGCGGACCCGGGCGGCCTCCTCGCCGCGCACCCCGTACAGGTCGCGGACGTGCACGAAGCCGGTGACGGAGTCGTAGGAGCCCTCCACCACCGGGTAGCGGGAGTGCGGCGAGGAGTCCGTCTCGGCGCGCACCTCGCGCACCAGCCGGTCGGCGTCCAGGAACGTCACCTCGGTGCGCGGCACCATCACCTCGCGCAGCTGGCGCTCCCCCGCCGCGAACACCTCGTTGATCAACTCGCGTTCGTCCGAACCGAGTTCGGTGTTGGCGGCGACCAGGCCGCGGAGCTCCTCCGGGCTCATCACGCCCCGCCCGGCGGACGGGTCGCCGCCCAGCAGCCGCACCATCAGGTTGGTCGAGTGCCCCAGCAGCCAGATCACCGGGCGCAGCACCACCGACATCACGTCCACCACCGGCGCGGCCAGCAGGGCGATCGACTCGGCCCGCTGCAGGCCGATCCGCTTGGGCGTCAACTCGCCCAGCACCAGCGACGCGTAGGAGATCACCAGGGTCAGGCCGACCAGGGCGACGGCGTCCGCGACGCCGTCCGAGAGGCCCGCCTTCACGAACACCGGGGCCAGCTTGCCCGCCAGCGTGTCGGCGCCGAACGCCGCCGACAGGAAGCCCATGCAGGTCACCCCGACCTGCACGGCGGCCAGGAACCGGTTCGGATCGGCCGCCAGGTGCGCCGCCCTGGCCGCCCGGCGCGAGCCCGCCGACTCCAGGGTGCGGATCTGCCCCTCGCGCAGTGAGATCAGCGCGATCTCGGCGACGTTGAACAGACCGCCCAGCATGATGAACACCAGGACGAGCGCGGCGTCCTGCAGGGTTTCGCTCACAGCGCGAGTGTAGGAGAACGGCCGGGCGCCCCGTGGGCGCCCGGCCGTTCACACGCTGTGCGGCGGCACTCAGATGAGGCCGAGCTCCTGCACCGCGTCGCGCTCCTCGGCGAGCTCCTTGACGGAGGCGTCGATCCGGGTGCGGTCGAACTCGGAGAGGTCCAGGCCCTGGACGATCTCGAACTTGCCGTCCTTGGTGGTGACCGGGAACGAGGAGATCAGGCCCTCGGGCACGCCGTACGAGCCGTCGGAGACGATGCCCATCGAGGTCCAGTCGCCGGCCGGGGTGCCGTTGACCCAGGTGTACACGTGGTCGATGGCGGCGTTCGCGGCCGAGGCGGCCGAGGACGCGCCGCGGACCTCGATGATCTCGGCGCCGCGCTTGGCGACCTTCGGGATGAAGAAGTTCTCGACCCACTCCTGGTCCGCGCCGACGGCGTCGAACGCGGCCTTGCCGGAGATCTCCGCGTGGAACAGGTCCGGGTACTGGGTCGCCGAGTGGTTGCCCCAGATGGTGACCTTCTTGACGTCCTCGACCGTCACGCCGGCCTTCTTCGCCAGCTGGGCGACGGCGCGGTTGTGGTCCAGACGGGTCATCGCGGTGAAGCGCTCCGCCGGAACGTCCGGGGCGTTGCGCTGGGCGATCAGGGCGTTGGTGTTGGCCGGGTTGCCGACCACCAGGACCTTGATGTCGTCCGCGGCGTGGGCGTTGATCGCCTTGCCCTGCGGGCCGAAGATGCCGCCGTTGGCGGCCAGCAGGTCGCCGCGCTCCATGCCCGCGGTGCGCGGACGGGCGCCGACCAGCAGCGCGACGTTGGCGCCGTCGAACGCGACGTTCGCCTGGTCGGTGATGGTGATGTCGCGCAGCAGCGGGAACGCGCAGTCGTCCAGCTCCATCGCGACGCCCTCGGCGGCCTTCACGCCCTGCGGGATCTCCAGCAGGCGCAGGTTCACCGGAACGTCGGCACCCAGCAGGTGACCGGAGGCGATGCGGAAGAGCAGCGCGTAGCCGATCTGGCCGGCCGCTCCGGTAACGGTGACGTTGACGGGGGTGCGAGTCATATCTACCTTCTCCAGCTGTCGCCAGGCGCCCCAGGCACATCGGCGCGCTGGAGCCGAGATGATCTCTCGATGTCGAGAGACCCGAGACAGGCTATCGCAGCAGCACGGACAGGCGCGAAGGCAGGTGGACGAGGAAACCAGGGGGAGCACAACCGGGGGCGCGGGGAACTGCGCGAGGGGGGAACGCACCACGTCCGCAAGATCGCGACGCAGGACAATGACCTGCACGTGATCGCGACCTTGCGGACGTGACTTGCGCTTGTCGCGCAGCTCTCCCCCGCCCCTATCGGGCCGGGTGCCCGATGAGGCGGCCGATGTTGTCGAGCATCGGGACGTTCAGCCACGGGCTGGGCTGCGCCACCAGAGTCAGCAGCACGATCACCCCGCCGAGGACGAACATCAGGGTGACGTCGGTGAACCGGCTGCGGACGGCGAGCATGCCGACGTCCGGGAGGCCGAGTCTCAGCAGTGCGCCGAGCAGGGGCGCGATGCCGACGGCGAGCAGGCCGAGGCGGAAGTTGCCGGCCCAGGTGGTGAGCAGGCCGAGGGTGGCGACGGCGAGCACCAGGGTGATCGGCCACTGCCGCAGCGGGAGGGTGTGGCCGCGGCCGAGTGCCGCCCGGGAACCCTCCGGCGGGAGGGTTCCTTCGGTGGTGACGGGTCGGCGGCGGGCGCGCTTCATGACGCCGGGCACCGGTCTCAGACGCCGGCGCGGCGCTCGGCCGCCTCGACGATGTTGTTGAGGAGCATCGCGCGGGTCATCGGGCCGACGCCGCCGGGGTTGGGGGAGATCCACGCGGCGACCTCGGCGACGCCGGGGTGCACGTCGCCGACGATCTTGCCCTCGCTGCGCGAGACGCCGACGTCGAGCACGGCCGCGCCGGGCTTGACGTCCTCGGGCTTGACCAGGTGCGGGACGCCCGCGGCGGCGACGACGATGTCGGCCTTGCGCAGGTGCGAGGCGAGGTCGCGGGTGCCGGTGTGGCACAGCGTGACGGTGGCGTTCTCGCTGCGGCGGGTGAGCAGCAGGCCGATCGAGCGGCCGACGGTGATGCCGCGGCCGACGACCACGACCTCGGCGCCGTCGATGGCGACGTCGTGGCGGCGGAGCAGTTCGACGATGCCGAGCGGGGTGCAGGGCAGCGGGCCGTCGATGCCGAGGACGAGGCGGCCGAGCGAGGTCGGGTGCAGGCCGTCGGCGTCCTTGTCGGGGTCCATGAGTTCCAGCACGCGGTTCTGGTCCAGGCCCTTGGGCAGCGGCAGCTGGACGATGTAGCCGGTGCAGGCCGGGTCGGCGTTGAGCTCGCGGACGACGTTCTCGACGTCCTCCTGGGTGGCGTCGGCCGGCAGCTCGCGCTGGATGGAGGCGAGGCCGATCTCCGCACAGTCGCGGTGCTTGCCGTTGACGTACCACCGGCTGCCCGGGTCGTCGCCGACCAGGACGGTGCCGAGGCCGGGGACGATGCCCCGTTCCTTGAGGGCCGCCACGCGGACGGCGAGTTCGGACTTGATCGCGGCCGCGGTGGCCTTGCCATCGAGAATCTGGGCAGTCATGTCTCCATTCTTCCGGATGCGGGGCCGGTGTCGGTGCCGGGGCGTGGCCTGCACGGAGCGTCCGGGGCGCGGCCACGGAGCGTGCCGAGGGGGTTGCGGTTGTGCCACGGTCGTGTCCTCGGCCCGCATGTGGCTGGACAGCGTGCTGCGCCAAGGCCCACGATGACAAAGCAAGTACCGCCGCCCACCACCTGGTGACGGACTGTTCGGGCGGCGGGAGACGAAAAAAGTCGGGGGAATCGACACGTGAGCAATCCGTACCAGCCGGACCCGTACGGCGGTTACGGCCAGGCAGGCGGCCCGCCCGGCCCGCCGCCGCAGCAGCCGTCGTACGGCTATCCCCAGGCGCCGCAGCCGCCGCAGCAGCCCCACTACGGCTATCCGCAGCCGCAGCCGCAGCACTTCTCGCACCCGTACCCGCCCGGCGTTCCGATGGCGGCGAACAACGCGCTGGCGACGGCCTCGGTGGTGGTCGGTTTCGTGGCGATCCTGCTGTCCTGCTGGGTCGTCGGCCTGGCCGGCCTGGTGGGCCTCGGACTGGGCGTCGGGGGGCTCAACAAGGCGGCGCAGCTGGGCGGTACGGGGCGCACCGCCGCGATCGGCGGCATCGCGCTGAACTCGCTGGCCGTGCTGATCAGCATCGGCGTCCTCGTCCTCGCCTTCCAGACCGGATGAGCTCCGCGGCTCCCGGGCCGGCCGCGCCGGTGACGCCCCGTCCGCTGCCGCCGGGCGGCGGTGCGCCGGCGGATCGTCGGCGCGGGTCGGTCCAGGCGTTGCCGGGCGCGGTGCTGCGGGTGCTGGTGGGGCTGGCCGCGACGGCGGGTGCGGCGTTCGCGGTGGCGGCGGTGCACGACGCCCACGACCCGGGCGTGCTCTGCCCGTTGCGGTTGATGACCGGCGTGCCGTGCCCGCTGTGCGGCAGCACCACGGTGTTCATCGAGGCCGGCCACGCGCAGTGGGGGGCCGCGCTGGCGGCGAACCCGGTGACGGTGGCGGTGGTGGCGGCGCTGGTGTTCGCGCCGCTGGGCCCGGGCCGCTGGTGGCGCGGGCTGTCGTACGGCGGCCGGAACCTGCTGCTCGGCGTGGCCGCGATCGCGGCCTGGGTCTGGGAGTTGGTCCGGCTCGGCGTCCTCACGCTCTGAACGGGTCTGCTGCCGATGGCTGTTGACCCCCGCTCCGTCGGACCCGTCCGCTACTGTCCGACCCGGTCGGCGACTCCCCTGCCCGTCCGTCCCCAGGTTTTCACTGTTCCGTCCACGCTCCTTCCTGCCCGGAGGCATCGATGAGCTACCCGCCCGACCCCAACAACCCGTACGGCCAGCAGCAGCCCGGTTACGGCTACCCGCAGCAGCCGCCGCAGCAGCCGCAGCCCGGCTACGGCTACCCGCAGGGCCAGGTGCCGCCGCAGGCCGGTTACGGCTACGGCTACCCGCAGGCGCCCGGCACGATCCAGGCCAACAACGGCTACATCAACATCGCCAACATCGGCATGGTGCGGGTGGCCACCATGGGCCAGCGCTTCCTGGCCCGCCTGCTGGACGGCCTGATCACCGGTGTGGTGCTGGGCATCGCGTTCGCGCTGGGCCTGGCCGGCATGCTCGGCATGACGAACGACATCAAGGACTGCTCCACCCTCTACGGCACCTCGTCGTACCAGAGCTGCATGGACGACCAGGCCCAGGCGGTCGGCGGCTTCTTCGCGGTCTTCTTCGGCTTCATCGCCGTGATCGGCATCTTCAACCTGCTCTACGAGTGGCTGATGGTCGGCCTGGCGGGCGCCACCCTGGGCAAGATGGCCCTGGGCCTGCGCGTGGTCAGGGAGAACGACGGCCAGAACCCGGGCGTCGGCGGCGGTTTCATCCGCTTCATCATCCCGCAGGTCGGCTACGTCCTGTGCGGCATCGGCCTGTTGCTGGTCTGGCTGTCGCCGTTCTTCGACAACTCCGGCAAGCTGCAGGGCTGGCACGACCGTGCCGCCGGCACCGTGGTGATCAAGAGGTAGCGCTCGCCCCGAGCGCCCGAGGGCCCCGCACTCCGGTCGGAGTGCGGGGCCCTCGGCGTGCGGTGACCGGGCGTCAGTGGAAGAAGTGCCGGGTCCCGGTGAAGTACATGGTCACGCCGGCCTTCTCGGCGGCGGCGACGACCTCTTCGTCGCGGATCGAACCGCCGGGCTGGACGACGGCCTTGACGCCCGCCTCCAGCAGGATCTCCAGGCCGTCGGCGAACGGGAAGAACGCGTCGGAGGCGGCGTAGGAGCCGGTGGCGCGCTCGCCGGCCCGGGTGACGGCCAGCTTGCAGGAGTCGACCCGGTTGACCTGGCCCATGCCGACGCCGACCGAGGCGCCGTCCTTGGCGAGCAGGATCGCGTTGGACTTGACGGCCCGGCAGGCCCGCCAGGCGAAGGCGAGTTCGGCCAGCTCGTCGGCGGACAGCGCCTCGCCGGTGGCCAGCGTCCAGGTGGCCGGGTCGTCGCCCGCGGCGTCGACGCGGTCGACCTGCTGGAGCAGCACGCCGCCGGAGATCCGGCGGGACTCCAGCTTGTCGGCGGGGGCCTCGGGGGCGAGCAGCACCCGCAGGTTCTTCTTCTTGGCCAGCACCTCCAGGGCGCCGTCCTCGTAGCCGGGGGCGACGACGACCTCGGTGAAGATCGGGGCGATCTGCTCGGCCAGCTCGACGGTGACCGGGCGGTTGACGGCGATCACGCCGCCGTACGCGGAGACCGGGTCGCAGGCGTGCGCCTTGCGGTGGGCCTCGGCGACGTCCGCGCCGGTGGCGATGCCGCACGGGTTGGCGTGCTTGATGATCGCGACGGCGGGGCCGGCGTGGTCGTAGGCGGCGCGACGGGCGGCGTCGGTGTCCACGTAGTTGTTGTAGGACATCTCCTTGCCCTGGAGCTGCTGGGCGCCGGCCAGGCCGCCCGTGCCGTCGAGGTAGAGCGCGGCCTGCTGGTGCGGGTTCTCGCCGTAGCGCAGGACGTTGCCGAGCTCCCAGGTGTCGCCCAGGAAGGTCGGGAAGGCCTCCTCGGACTCGGTGTAGCCGGACTCCTCGAACCAGCTCGCCACGGCGACGTCGTACGCGGCGGTGTGCGCGAACGCGGCGGCGGCCAGGCGCTTGCGGGTCAGCAGGTCGAAGCCGCCGTCCCGGACGGCGGTCAGCACGTCCGCGTAGCGGGCCGGGTCGACCACGACGGCCACCGAGGGGTGGTTCTTGGCGGCGGCGCGGACCATCGACGGGCCGCCGATGTCGATCTGCTCGACGCACTCGTCGGGGGTGGCGCCGGAGGCGACGGTGGCGGTGAAGGGGTACAGGTTCACCACGACCAGGTCGAACGGCTCGACGCCGAGCTCGGCGAGCTGCGCGCGGTGCGACTCCAGGCGCAGGTCGGCGAGGACGCCGGCGTGCACCCGCGGGTGCAGGGTCTTGACCCGGCCGTCCAGGCACTCGGGGAAGCCGGTCAGCTCGGAGACCTCGGTGACCGGGACGCCGGCGGCGGCGATCCGCCCGGCGGTGGAGCCGGTGGAGACGATGGCGACCCCGGCGGCGTGCAGGCCCTGGGCCAGCTCCTCCAGACCGGTCTTGTCGTAGACGCTGATCAGCGCGCGCCGGATCGGGCGAACGTTCTCGGAGACGGGCGCAGTGGCGGAGGGGGCGGCGCTCATGCCGGAATCCATACCTTTCGGTCTTCGATGCGGTGTCCTTCGCGGGCCAGCCGGCCCACGACCTCGACGAGCAGCTTGCGCTCGACTGTCTTGATGCGCTCGTGCAGCGCCTCGCCGCCGTCGGCGTGGTCGGCGTCCTCGACCTCCACCACGCCCTGGGCGATGATCGGCCCGGTGTCCACGCCGGCGTCCACCAGGTGCACGGTGCAGCCGGTGACCTTCACGCCGTACGCGAGCGCGTCGGGGACGCCGTGCGCGCCGGGGAAGGCGGGCAGCAGCGCGGGGTGGGTGTTGACGGTGCGTCCGGCGAAGGCGCCGAGGAACGCGGGGCCGAGGATCTTCATGAATCCGGCGCTGATCACCAGGTCGGGCCGGTGGGAGGCGACGGCGGCGGTCAGCGCGGCGTCCCAGGCGGCCCGGTCGGCGTGGTCCTTGACGCGCTCGACGAAGACCGGGATGCCGGCCTTCTCGGCGCGGTCGATGCCGGCGATGTCCTCGCGGTCCGCGCCGACCGCGACGATCTCCGCGCCCCAGGCGGGGTCGGCGGCGGCGTCGATCAGCGCCTGGAGGTTGGTGCCGGAGCCGGAGACCAGCACCACCAGCCGGGCCGGTCCGGGGGTACGGGGCGGGAACACTTGGGCGTCAGCGGCAGCCACGGCGCGAGTCTCCGTAGGTCGGTGTCGCCCGCTGGTACGTCCACCGTCGGTGGGGCCATTACGGGCGGCGGCAGGTCGGGAGCCGTCGACGGGCGCGGGCGGCCGCGGCGCTGCGGGCCCCGGGGAACCGTCGGGAGCTGCCGACCGTCACCACGATAACGGCTGGTGGGAGGGCACCCGTAACCAGCTGGCAACGCTACGCGCGTAGTTGAGACGGGGATCTCCCGGCCGCCCGGCGGCGGTCCGGCAGGGTGCCTTACAGCCGCCGAGCGGTTGGGGGATCATTGACCGACCGCCCACTCCCCCACCGCCGGGCGGAGAACCGACGAGCAGAAACGGCCGACACCATGAGCAGCGGCGAGGACAGCGGCGAGCGCAACCCCTTCGCGCCCCCTCCGCCCGGCGCCCCGGACCAGCCCTGGCGTCCCCGCGTTCCGCAGCCGCCCGCCTCCGGCGACCGGCCGGACGGGTCGCCGGACGACGGGCGCCCGCAGCCGCCGCAGTGGGGCCCGCGCCCCGAGCCCGGCCCGCAGGGGCCCCGGCTCGACCTGTCCGACCCGGCGCACCGCACCGCCCGCAACGCCCTGCTGTCGGGCTTCGCGGCGCTGCTGTGCACGCTGTTCGGCCTGTTCTGGATCGGCTTCCCGCTGTCCCTGCTCGCCGTCTGGTACGCGGTGACGGTGCTGCGCGCGCCCGCCGAGCCGGTCACCGACCCGTTCGCGCCGCGCCCGGTCCGCCCGCAGGTCCCGGCCGCGCTGTCGGCGCTGCTCACCGGCGGACTGGCGCTGGTGATGTCGCTGGCGACGTTCGGCATGCAGTTCGCGTACCACGACTACCTGGACTGCGTGAACTCCGCGATCACCAGGGAGGGCGTGCACAGCTGCGGCACCGACGTCCCCGCCTGGGTGACCACGATCTACGAGGGCCCGGCGGAGTGAGCCGTCAGGCCTCGTCGGCGGCCGGGGCGACGAAGCCGGACTCGTAGGCGGCGATCACCGCCTGGGTGCGGTCGCGCGCGCCGAGCTTGCCGAGCAGGCTGCTGACGTGCGTCTTGACGGTCTGCACGCCCAGGTGCAGCCGCTCGCCGATCTCGGCGTTGGACAGGCCGCGCGCCATCAGCCGCAGCACCTGCTCCTCGCGCTCGGTCAGCCCGGCCCGGGCCACCGCGCCGCCGTCCGCGGCGCGGTCGGCGCGGGCCGCGGCGAGGCGGCGGATCGACGCCGGGAACAGCAGCGACTCGCCGGCCGCGACCAGCCGCACCGCCTGGGCGATCTCGGCCGGGCGGGAGCGCTTGAGCAGGAAGCCGTCCGCGCCGGCCCGCAGCGCCTCGTACACGTAGTCGTCGGCCTCGAAGGTGGTGACCACCAGGATCTTCGGCGGCTCGTCCGCGGCGCGCAGGATCGCCCGGGTCGCGGCCAGCCCGTCCACGCCGGGCATCCGGACGTCCATCAGCACCACGTCGGGGCGCAGCGTGCGGACCAGGGCGAGGGCCTGGGCGCCGTCCTCGGCCTCGCCGATCACGCCGATGCCGTCCTGGGCGTCCAGGACGGCGCGCAGGCCGGCCCGGATCAGTTCCTCGTCGTCGACCAGCAGCACCTTGATCATCGTCACCGGGCCAACCGTAGCGGCAGCCGCACCGTCAGCACCCAGTCCGTCCCGTCGGGGCCGGCCTCGCACTCGCCGCCGAGCAGCACGGCGCGTTCGCGGATGCCGCGCAGGCCCTTGCCGCCGCCCTTGCGCGAACTCCCCCGGCCGGTGGGGGCGTTGCGGCAGGACAGCTCCAGCGTGCCGGCCTCGACCAGCGCGCGGATCCGGATCGGTGCGCCGGGCGCGTGCCGCAGCGCGTTGGTGACGCCCTCCTGGACGATCCGGTACGCCTCGCGGGACAGCACGCCGGGCAGTTCGGCGACCCGGACCTCCAGGCGGGCGTCGACGGGGCTGCCCGCGGCGCGGGCGCCGGCGAAGAGCTCCTCGGCGCGGTCCAGGCCCGGCTGCTCGGCAGCGGCCCCCTCGGGGGCCTCGCGCAGCAGCACCAGCATCCGCTCCAGGTCGTCCAGGGCGCGGCGGCCGGTGGTCTCGATCGCGTCCAGCGCCTTGTCGCGGAACGCCGGGTCGGCGATCTCGCGGGCCGCGCCGGCCTGCAGGACCGTCACGGTCAGCGCGTGGCCGATCGAGTCGTGCAGTTCGCGGGCCAGCCGGTTGCGCTCCAGCAGGCGTTCGGCGCGCAGTTCCGCGGCGGCCAGCCGCTCGGCCGCCGACGGGCCCAACAGCCTTACCGCCATGGCGAGTTGAAGCCGTCCGGTGAGCTCCACCAGCCACAGCAGGGCGAACAGCAGGAGCGGGACGAGCAGCGCCCGGGGCCCGAACGGCGGCCCGGCGGCGGTGGCGGCGGCGCCGACCGCCGCGATCATCAGCGACCCGACGGCCGTGCCCAGCGCCACCCGGGCGACCAGCCAGAGCGCCGTCCGCCCCCGGTCCGCCCAGCTCGCCGACGGCGCGATGCCGATCGCCTCCTCGCGCTCCGGCACCAGCAGCAGCCGCGCCTGGACGCCCTCCACCTGCCGCACCCCCGGCACCAGCGCCAGCAGGCACAGCAGCGGCACGTCGACGGCGGCGCCCACCAGCACCATCCGGCCGGTCGAGATGCCCTCCGTCCCCGGGTAGACCAGCAGCACGACCCCGGCGAACAGCATGCCGATCAGCAGGTGCAGCCAGCGGGCGTACGTGACGGGGCGCAGCAGCGGCGCGAAGGGTGCGGGCATCGCGCCATCCTGCCCCATCCGACCCCCGCGGCGCCCTCCCTCCCGAGAGGGAGGACGACCACTCCCCGGCGGGATCTCCCGTCCCGCGCCGTTCGGTTGACTGTTCGTCACAGCCAGTCGGAACCGACGGAAGGAGAGCCGCCGTGATCGAGATTCGTGACCTGACCAAGGCGTACGGGGAGCGCCGGGCCGTGGACGGCCTCACCTTCCGGGTGGAGGCGGGCCGGGTGACCGGCTTCCTCGGGCCGAACGGCGCGGGCAAGTCCACCACCCTGCGGACGGTGCTCGGCCTGGACCGCCCGACCTCCGGCGAGGTGCTGGTCGACGGCCGCCGCTACGAACAGCTCACCGAGCCGCTGCGCCGGGTCGGCGCCCTGCTGGACGCGCAGGCCGTGCACGGCGGCCGCACCGCCGCCGGCCACCTGCGCTGGATCGCCGCCTCGCACGGGCTGCCGAAGCGCCGGATCGGCGACGTGCTCGCCATGGTCGGCCTCTCCGACGCCGCCGACCGCCGCATCCGCACCTTCTCGCTGGGCATGCGCCAGCGCCTGGGCATCGCCGCCGCGCTGCTCGGCGACCCGGCCGCGCTGCTGCTGGACGAGCCGGTCAACGGCCTGGACGCGGAGGGCATCCGGTGGATCCGGACGCTGCTGCGCCGGCTCGCCGACGAGGGCCGCGCGGTGCTGGTCTCCTCGCACCTGATGGCGGAGATGGCGCAGACCGCCGACCACCTGGTGGTGATCGGCCGGGGCCGGCTGCTGGCCGACACCTCGACCGCCGACTTCCTGGCCGAGAACGGCCGCCGCCGGGTCCGGGTCCGCGCCGTCGACCGGGCCGCGCTGGCCGCACTGCTCGCCGAGCACCACCCGGAGGCGACGCCGGCCGGCGACGACGCCTGGGACGTGCCGGACGCCGAACCGGGCGAGCTGGGCGCGCTGGCCGCGTCCCGCCGGGTGGTGCTGATCGAACTGTCCGTCACCCACGACTCACTGGAGGAGGCCTTCATGCGGATGACCGCGGACGCCGTCGAGTACCGGGCGGTGGCGGCATGAGCGCCACCACCTACCCGCTGCGCGCCGAGTGGGCGAAGTTCACGACGCTGCGCTCGCTGTGGACCACCCCGCTGATCGCGATCGCGCTGAGCGCCGGCATCACCGCGGCCGCCCAGCTCGCCTACGGCGAGGTCGACGCCTCGCTGACCGACGACCCGATGGTGGGCCTGTACTACGGCCTCAACTTCGGCCAGGTCGCGGTGGTCTGCCTGGGCATCCTGCTGGTCGGCCAGGAGTACTCCTCCGGCACGCTGGCCACGTCGCTGGCCGCCGTCCCCGACCGGATGCGCTTCTACCGGGGCAAGCTGCTGATCGGCGCGGGCCTGGGCCTGGCCGTCGGCCTGCTCACCGTGACGGGCGAACTCGCCGCCACCATGGGCTCGGTGGGCATCGACCTGTCCGCCCCCGGCACCTACCGGGCGCTCGCGGCGGGCGTGCTGTACCACCCGCTGCTGCTGCTGATCTGCCTGTCGCTGACCACGGTGCTGCGCAACCAGACCGCCGCGCTGGGCCTGCTCACCCCGCTGGTCTCGCTCGGCACCACCGCGCTGTCGGCGATCCCCGGGGTCCGCGACCTCGTCCAGTTCCTGCCGGACCGGGCCGGCCTGTACGCCACCCGCCTGCAGGACGACCCGGAGTTCCACTTCGGCCACGGCACCGGCCTGCTGCTGATGGCCCTGTGGACGGCCGTCGCCGTCCTGGCCGGCCTGCGCACCCTGCGCCGCCGCGACGCCTGACCGGCGCCGCCCGGAGCGGCCCGCCGAGTACCTGCGCACGAGCCCGGTCGGATCCGACCGGGCTCCTCGCGGTCCGGCCCCGGCCGGAAGCCCCGGCGCGACTAGGCCGCGAGCCGGCACACCAGGCGGTACGTTCCGACCCGCAGCCGCACCGTCGGGCCGGGACCGCGGCGGGTGTGCCACCAGCGGGTCAGCACCGCGCCCGGCACCGCCACGGCGAGCAGCCAGGCGCTCTGCGCCAGGCCGAACTGCCATGGCACCGGCCCGAGTTCGGACATCCGGCCGGAGCCGAGCGCGCCCCCGCAGGACCAGCCGGCCAGCATCCCGGGCGGTGCGGCGGCGAGCGCGGTGACGGCCGCGACCACGGCGGTCTGCGCGGCGCTCCAGCGGGTGGCGGCGCGGCCCAGCAGCAGCGCGGCGACGACCGCGGCGGCGGCCGGCCCGGCGCAGGCCAGCAGGTGCCAGTCCGCGCCGCGCGGGCCGGGCAGCACGGCGAGCAGCGGGAACTCGGGGACGGCGCCGAGCCTGGTCCCGAGCGGCCCGCCGTGGCCGCCCGCGCCGACCGTGAAGCCCGGGCCGAGCGCGTAACCGGCCGCCCACAGCAGCGCGTTGGGCACCAGCGCCAGGCAGGCCAGCAGCATGCCGAGCCAGCCGGCGGTGCCGCCGCCGAGCCGCTGCGCGCTCTGCCCGGCCGAGCCCAGCAGCAGCGCCGCCAGGAACACCGCCCCGCCGCCGGCCAGCAGCGCGGCCCCCCACCCCGCCAGCACCCGCAGCGCGAGCGGCTCGGCGCCCTCCGCCGGCCACAGCACGTCCGGCAGCGGGAGCCGCCGCAGCTGCCCGGGCCGTCCGAGCCCGGCCCACAGCCCGTAGCCGATCGCCCCGGCCGTCAGCGCCGCGACCGCCAGCAGGTCCGGCACCGCCCGCGAGCACAGCGCCGTCTCCGGGTCCGCGCACTGCGCGACCGCGCCCGCCGCGACCAGCTGGTACCCGGCGTACATCGCCAGCGGGGAGCGCCAGCGCACGAACCCGCGCCCCCGGGCACGCCGGGCCTGCCGCCGCCCGGCCCGGACCAGCAGCACCGAGACGACGACGGTGAGCAGCAGCGGAACCACCGTCACCGGCGCGCCCTCCGGCCCCCGGGCGAGCGGCGCGCCGTGGCCGAGCAGCCAGAGTGCGAACGCCGTCCTGGCCGCGCCCTGCGCCGAGTCGTCGCCGTACGGGGCCAGCACCCACAGGCCGAACACCGGGACGGCGACCACGGACAGGGTGAGCAGCGCGGTGCGGACTCCGGCGAGCAGATCGGCAAGGGGGGAACGAGGGTCGAGTTCGCTCGGCAGGCCGAGGATCGGACGGCCCATCAGCTGCGTCATGGGCCACATGCTGCCAAGGCCGCGCGTTACGGGGTGTCAACGCGCGAACCTTCGCCGTGTCCCGGATTATCAGTACATGTGCCTATCGCCGGGACGGATTCGCAGCGGAGGATTGCGGTGACTTCACCTTCGACCGCCGAACCCGAGCGCACCACCGGAGACTCCCCCCGCACCCGCGAGGACGCCGAGCGCCTGCTGCGCCGCCTCACCCCCCGCGAAACCCAGGCCCTGGCCCGCCTCGCCGCCGGCGACGACCTGCGCACGCTGGCCCGCAACCTCGGCATCGCCCCCGGCACCGCCCGCGCCCACCTCAACCGCGCCATGCGCAAACTCGGCGCCCGCACCCACGAGGAAGCCGCCGTCCTCGCCGCCGCCCTGGGCCGGCCCGCCGCGCCGCCGGCCGCCGGCCGCCCGAAGGACCGCGCGAAGGCTTCACCCGAACCGACGACGGACGAGCCGGCGCCACCCGGCAACCCGCCCGGGCCGGAGCCTGCCGCCGGGGCCCCCGACACCCCGGCCGAGCCGGCCCCGTCCGAGCCGCCCGCGCCCGAGTCCGAGCCGGCCCCGGCCGAACCCCCCGCCGATTTCGCCGAGTTCGCCGCGCTGGTGCACACCCGCCTGGTGCAGCAGACCTTCCTGCTGACCGGCCACCGGCACCGCGCCGTGCACTGCGTGCACCTGGCGCTGGGCGCGGCGGGCCGGCGCTGGCCGGAGGTGTCGGCGCTGCCCGACCCGGAGGGCCACGTCCGCTCGGCGGCGTTCGACCTGGCGCTGTCGCCGTGGCACCGGGGCGGCCCGCGCCGCACCCCGGCGCTGCGTCCGCGCCGCCGCATCAAGGTCGCCGAGCCGGTCGCCCCGGAGCCGCCGACCCGGCTGACGCCCCGCGACAAGGCGCTGCTCAAGGCCCTGCAGCGGCTGTCGCGGCCGCGCCGCCGGGCGCTGGTGCTGCACGACACGCTGGGGCTGTCGGTCGAACGGCTGGCGGTGGAGGCGGAGTCGACCGCGGCGGCGGCCGCGGCCCGGGTGCGGGCGGCGCGCGCCTCGCTGGCCCGGGAGGTCCCGGCGCTGGTCGGCCCCGACCCGGACGACCCGGAGTTCGCGGAGCGCCTCGGCGCGCTGCTGCACGAGGCGGCGCTGCACGGCTGCCCCGGCCCCCGGCTGCCGTCCCCGGCGCTGCTGGTGGCGGACAGCCGGCTGCACACCGGCCTGCTGACGGGCGCGGCGGCGGCGCTGACGGTGGCGGTGGGCGCGGCCGTCGCGACCACCCTGCTGGGGGTCGGCCCGGCCGACCTGCTGCGCCCGGCCGCGCCGGGGGCGACG
>NZ_JBSGDD010000046.1:0-55409 GCF_053602195.1 Kitasatospora sp. NPDC004531
CCTGTCGCTGGCGGACGCCGAGGAGATGGCGCACGAGAAGGTCAAGTGGTGGCGCTGGCTGGGTGCGGTCTCCCCGGACGGCGGCCGGGGCGGATCAGCCCCAGGTGATCAGGCGCTTCGGGAACTCCAGGATCGCGGCGACGTCCGCCAGCACCTTGGAGCCGAGCTCGCCGTCGACCAGCCGGTGGTCGAAGGACAGCGCCAGCGTGGTGACCTGGCGCGGCACCACCTTGCCCTTGTGCACCCAGGGCAGCTCCCGGACCGCGCCGAAGGCCAGGATGGCGGCCTCGCCGGGGTTGAGGATCGGGGTGCCGGTGTCCACGCCGAACACGCCGACGTTGGTGATGGTGACGCTGCCGCCGGACATGTCCGCCGGCGAGGTCTTGCCCTGCCGCGCGGTCTCCACCAGCTCGCCGAGCGAGACGGCCAGCTGGGAGAGGGTCTTGGAGCCGGCGTCCTTGATGTTCGGGACGATCAGCCCGCGCGGGGTGGCGGCGGCGATGCCGAGGTTGACCGCGCCCCGGATGACGATCTCCTGGGCGGCCTCGTCCCAGCTGGCGTTGATCTCCGGGTGGCGCTTGATCGCGGTGAGCAGCGCCTTGGCGACCAGCAGCAGCGGGCTGACCCGCACCCCGGCGCCCAGCTCGCCGCTCTCCTTGAGCTTGCGCACCAGCTTCATCGTCCGGGTCACGTCGACCTGGACGAACTCGGTGACGTGCGGCGCGGTGAACGCCGAGGCCACCATGGCCTGCGCGGTGGCCTTGCGGACGCCCTTGACCGGCACCCGGACGTCCCCGGCGGCGGTCGGCACCGGCAGGGCGACCTGCTCGGCGACCGGCCCGGTCGCCGGCGCGAGCGGCGCGGCGGCGGGCTCGACGACCGTCTCGGCGGCGGTGGCGGCCGCGGCGTGCACGTCCTCGCGGGTGACCACGCCGTTCGGGCCGGTCGGCCGCACGGTGCGCAGGTCGATGCCCAGGTCCTTGGCGAGCTTGCGCACCGGCGGCTTGGCCAGCGGGCGCTCGCCCTCCGCGACCACGGCCACCGGGACGACCGGGGCGGCGGGCGCGACGGGAGCGGCCGGGGCGGCGGGCGTGGCCGGGGCGGCGGGCGTGGCCGGGGCGGCCGTGCCGTTGGTGCGTCGGGCCCGGCGCTGCGCCGAGCCGGTGCGCGGGCCGTAGCCGACCAGCACCTCGCGGCGCTCCGGCTCGGCCTCGGCGGCCGGCGCGGCAGCGGCGGGGGCCGGTGCGGCGGCGGGCGCGGCCTCGGCCGGGGCGGCCCCGGCGACGGCCACCGCGATGATCGCGGTGCCGACGTCCACCGTGCTGCCCGCCGGGAAGTGCAGCGCCTCGACCACGCCGGTGAACGGGATCGGCAGCTCGACCGCGGCCTTGGCGGTCTCCACCTCGCAGACCACCTGGCCGTCGGTGACGGTGTCGCCGGGCTTGACGTACCAGGTGAGGATCTCGGCCTCGGTGAGGCCCTCGCCCACGTCGGGCATCTTGAATTCGCGCAGCGTTCCGTTGCTCATGTCCGGCCTCCGCTCAGTACGCGAGCGCGCGGTCGACGGCGTCGAGCACACGGTCGAGGTCGGGCAGGTAGGTCTCCTCGACCCGCGACGGCGGGTACGGGGCGTGGTAGCCGCCGACCCGCAGGATCGGCGCCTCAAGGTGGTAGAAGCAGCGCTCGGTGAGCCGGGCGGCGAGCTCCGCGCCGAGGCCCAGGAAGACCGGGGCCTCGTGCACCACGATGCCGCGGCCGGTGCGCTTGAGGGACTCCTCCAGGGTGGCGAAGTCGATCGGCGACAGCGAGCGCAGGTCGACCACCTCCAGCCGGCGGCCGTCCTCCTCGGCGGCCTGCGCGGCCTCCTGGCAGACCTTCACCATCGGCCCGTAGGCGATCAGGGTGGCATCGGTGCCGGGCCGGACGATGCGCGCCGAGTGCAGCGGCAGCATCGGGTCCTCGCCGACCTCGCCCTTGTCCCAGTAGCGGCGCTTGGGCTCCAGGAAGACCACCGGGTCGTCGGACTCGATGGCCTGGCGCAGCATCCAGTGCGCGTCGTGCGCGTTGGACGGGCTGACCACCCGCAGGCCGGCGGTGTGCGCGAAGTACGCCTCGTGCGACTCGCTGTGGTGCTCCACCGCACCGATGCCGCCGCCGAACGGGATGCGGACGGTGACCGGCATCTTGACGTGGCCGAGCGCGCGGGCGTGCATCTTGGCGAGCTGGGAGACGATCTGGTCGAAGGCCGGGTAGACGAAGCCGTCGAACTGGATCTCCACCACCGGGCGGTAGCCGCGCAGCGCGAGGCCGATGGCGGTGCCCACGATGCCGGACTCGGCGAGCGGGGTGTCGATCACCCGGTCGTCCCCGAAGTCCTTCTGCAGGCCGTCGGTGATCCGGAAGACGCCGCCGAGCTTGCCGATGTCCTCGCCCATCAGGACGGTCTTCGGGTCGTTCTCCAGCGACTTGCGGAGCGCTTCGTTGAGCGCCTTGGCGATGCTGAGCTGGCCGGCCATCAGTGCTGTTCCCCCTCGAAGGAGGCGGCGTACGCCTCGTACTCGGCGCGTTCCTCGTCCACCAGCGGGTGCTGCTCGGTGTAGACGTGGTCGAAGATCAGGGTCGGGTCCGGGTCGGGCATCGAGCGGACGCCCTCGCGGACGCGCAGGCCCAGCTTCTCGCTCTCGGCCTCGACCTCGGCGAAGAACGCCTCGTCGGCGAGGCCCTGCTTCTCCAGGTGGGCCTTCAGGCGCAGGATCGGGTCCTTGGCCTTCCAGGCCTCGGTCTCCTCGGACTGCCGGTAGCGGGTCGGGTCGTCGGAGGTGGTGTGCGCGCCCATCCGGTAGGTGAACGCCTCGACCAGCACCGGGCCCTGGCCGGTGCGGGCGTGGTCCAGCGCCCAGCGGGTGACGGCGAGGCAGGCCAGCACGTCGTTGCCGTCGACCCGGACGCCGGGGAAGCCGAAGCCGGAGGCGCGGCGGTACAGCGGGATGCGGGTCTGCACGGTGGTGGGCTCGGAGATCGCCCACTGGTTGTTCTGGCAGAAGAACACCACCGGCGAGTTGTAGACCGAGGCGAAGGTGAAGGCCTCGTTGACGTCGCCCTGGCTGGAGGCGCCGTCGCCGAAGTAGGCGATCACCGCGTCGTCCGCGCCGTCCTTGGTGATGCCCATCGCGTAGCCGGTGGCGTGCAGGGTCTGCGCGCCGATCACGATGGTGTAGAGGTGGAAGTTCTTCTCGTTCGGGTCCCAGCCGCCGTTGTTCACGCCGCGGAACATGCCGAGCAGGTTCAGCGGGTCGACGTCGCGGCACCAGGCCACGCCGTGCTCGCGGTAGGTGGGGAAGGCGTAGTCGCCGGGGCGCATCGCCCGGCCGGAGCCGACCTGGGCGGCCTCCTGGCCGAGCAGCGAGGCCCACAGGCCGAGTTCGCCCTGCCGCTGGAGTGAGGTGGCCTCGGCGTCGAAGCGCCGCACCAGGACCAGGTCCCGGTAGAGCGCGCGGAGCTCCTCCGGCGTCACGGTGAGCGGGAAGTCCGGGTGCTCGACCCGCTCCCCCTCCGGGGTCAGCAGCTGGACGAGTTCCGGCGCGGCAGAGCCTGCACTGGCTTTGTCGGGGACGCCGGGGGCGGCCTTCTTGCGCGCCCTCGTCGTGCTTTTGACGGTCACGTTCACTCCCTCGGTCTGTCCGGCCGCCCGGGGTCGCCGGTGGCCGGTCCGGTCGCCCTTCCGGCCTCGCGCGCGTGGGTGTGCGCACCGGCTCGGGCAGGCGGTGTTCCTTTCCGACGGCGTCCCTCACGAGAACGTTACCCAGCGGCACCCCTTGGCGCTCTTGCGCTAGGACGTCCTAGTTGTTCTCCGGCGGGGAAACCGCCGATGTGACGGGGCTTACCTTCCGGTCAGGACACCAGCGCACGGTATCCGGGCACGGCCCGCTGCGAAAGGGGGTAACGCCCATCGATTTGTGCGACGCTTTGCAAATGACTGATAACGGACATATCAGGGTTTTTCTCCTCGATGATCACGAAGTGGTCCGAAGAGGCGTGCACGACCTGCTGTCGACGGAGGGCGACATCGAGGTGGTCGGCGAGGCCGGCACCGCCGCCGAGGCGCTCAGCCGGATTCCGGCGGTCGGCCCGGACGTGGCGGTCCTGGACGTCCGGCTCCCCGACGGCAACGGGGTGGAGGTCTGCCGGGAGATCCGCTCCCGGTACCCGTCGGTGAAATGCCTGATGCTCACCTCGTTCTCCGACGACGAGGCGCTGTTCGACTCGATCATGGCCGGGGCCTCCGGATATGTCCTGAAAGCGATCCGCGGCACCGACCTGCTCTCCGCGGTGCGCGATGTCGCGGCCGGCAAATCGCTGCTCGACCCGGTCGCCACCGGCCGGGTGCTGGCCAGGCTCCGCGAAGGCGGCGAGAAGGAGGACGAGCGAATCGCCCAGTTGACGAAACAGGAGCGCCGGATCCTCGATCTGATCGGCGAGGGGATGACGAATCGGCAGATCGGCAATGAGCTGCACCTGGCCGAGAAAACCGTAAAAAACTACGTCAGCAGCCTGCTGGCGAAGATGGGGATGGAGCGCCGCACCCAGGTCGCCGCCTACGTCGCGCGCCGCCGGGCGGGCCGGCAGCACTGAGATCACATGGAACACGCTCTGTCAAGCCGCTATCACGCCGAGTAATACGCTCTGCTCCGTGACGTACGGTCAGACCCTCTCCCTCGCGCCGGCCCGCCCGGACGCCACCGCTCCTCCCATCGGCACCCTCAGCCCCCCGGTCGCGCACGCCGCCGTGGCCGGGGTGATCCGCGCCTACCGCACCGCGCCGCTCGGCACGGCGGTGCCGGTGGCGGAAGGACTGCTCAACCGCGGCTACCGGATCACCACCGCCGACGGCGCCCGCTACTTCCTGAAGTGCTACGTCGACCGGGCCACCGCCCACCGGCCGGCCATCCTCCGCCAGCACCGCGCCTCCGCCGCGCTGGCCGCGCTCGGCCTCCCGGTGCCGCCGCCGATCGCCAACCTGGACGGCCGGACCATCACGCCGTACGGCGGCCGGCTCTTCGCGCTCTACCCGTGGGTGCCCGGCGAGCACCGGCACGGCACCGAACTCGACCCCGCCCGGTGCGGCGAACTCGGCACCCTGCTGGGAGCACTGCACGGCGCACTCGCCGACGTCTGCGCCCCGCTGCCGCAACCGGACGGGGTGCTCAGCGCCGACGTCGAGGAGACCGAGCGGCTGGTCCTGGAACTGCGCGAGCAGGCCCGGGCGCACCGCCCGCACGGGCCGTTCGACCGGCTCGCCGAGCAGCGCCTGACCGAGCGGCTGGACCTGCTCGCCACGCACCGGCACCGCCGCCCCGGCCTGGCCGACGCGCCGCCCACCGGCTGGACCCACGGCGACTTCCACGGCCTGAACCTGCTGCACCGGGACGACGCCGTCAGCGCCGTCCTGGACTGGGACAAGCTCGCCCCGCACCCGGTCGCCGAGGAGGCCGTGCGGGCCGCCACGCTGCTGTTCAACGACCGCGCCACCGGCGTCCTCGACCTGGTCCGGGTCCGGCACTGGGCCCGCGCCTACCGGGCCACCGGGGCCGCGGACGCCGAACAGGTCGCCGCCGCGGTCCACCGGGTGTGGTGGGAGCGGCTGAACGACCTGTGGATGCTGCAGTGGCACTACCAGCGCCGCGACCACCGGGCGGACCCGCTGTTCGCGGCCTCCGCCGGGCAGCTCGCCTGGTGGTGCCAGGACTACGAGCAGGTCATGGACGCGTTCGCCAACTGACCCGCCCGTACCCCGTCCCGGCCCCGGTCAGCCGGTCAGCGGCTGCGTCCCGACCCCGGCGCCGGGGCTGACGGTCGGCTTCGGCGAGAGGCCGGTTCCCCCGCTCGGGCTGGGCGGGGGCGAGCTCTTGTCGCCGGAGGGGCTCGCCGACGGCGAGGGCTTCACCGAGTGCGAGGCGCTGGCCGAGGCCGACGCGGACGGGCTGGCCGAGGCGGAGCCGCTGGGCGACGGCGACCAGCTCGGCGTCTCCGTCTGCCGCCCGGTGCCCTGGCTGCGGGTCGGCGTCGACCCGCTGGTCGGCCGCTCGGTCGGCAGGTCGGCGGACGGACTGCCGGTGACCTGGGTCGGCGCCTTCTGCTCCGGGTCCTTGGACTTCTCGTCCTGGTTGGCGGTCAGCGCCAGCGCCACCCCGATGGTGGCGGCCAGCACCAGGGCGACCGCGCCCAGCACCCAGCCCCACGGGTTGCGACGCGGCCGCTGCTCCGGGTCCTCGCCGCCGTGGTCCCCGCCGCCCACGCCCTGGTACGGCTGCGCGGGCGTCTGGTACCCGCCGGCCATCCCGTACGGCATCGCCTCGGTGCGGGCGGTGGCGTCGCCGACCGTGCCGAGCAGCTCGGTCGCCGCGACCGAGCCGCCCGCTGGGGTGCCGTCCCAGCCGCCGGCCGCCAGGGCCGCCGGATCGGCCGGGTACCCGACGCCGGCCGCGCCGTGCAGCTGCCGCAGCGCGTGCTGGACGTGCACCCGGAACTCGTCGGCGCTCTGGAACCGGTCGTCCGGGTTCTTCTCCAGCGCCCGCAGCACCAGCGCGTCCAGCTGCGGCGGCACCCGGTCGTTCACCCGGGACGGCGGCACCGGCGCGTCCTGGACGTGCTGGTACACCACCGCCAGCGGGGTCTCGCCGACGAACGGCGGCCGCAGGGTGAGCAGTTCGTACAGCATGCAGCCGGCCGCGTACAGGTCGGAGCGGTGGTCGACGGCCTTGCCGAGCGCCTGCTCCGGCGACAGGTACTGCGGGGTGCCCATCACCATGCCGGTCTGCGTCATGGTGGTGGCCGCGCCGGTCAGCGCCCGGGCGATGCCGAAGTCCATCACCTTGACCGCGCCGCCGTTGGTGATGATCACGTTGGCGGGCTTGATGTCGCGGTGCACGATCCCGTGCTGGTGGCTGTAGGCCAGCGCCTCCAGCACCCCGGCGGTGATGATCAGCGCCTGGTCGACCGGCGGCGCCTCCTCGTCCACCAGCAGCTCGCGCACCGTCCGGCCCTCGACCAGCTCCATCACGATGTACGGGGTGGACTCCCCGCCGTGCTGCTCCTCGCCGGTGTCGTAGACCGCGACCACCGCGTGGTGGTTGAGCGCGGCCACCGAGTGCGCCTCGCGGGTGAAGCGCAGCCGGGCGGTGTCGTCCTCGGCGAGTTCGGACCGCAGCAGCTTGACCGCCACGGTGCGGCCCAGCCGGAGGTCCTGGGCGGCGAACACCTCGGCCATCCCGCCGCGGCCCAGCCGCCCGGTCAGCCGGTAGCGGCCGTCGCCGACCGTGGGGAAGGGAACCGCGTTGCCCCGCCCGGGAGTTGCCGACCCGACCGGGAGCACCTCGGTGGGGCCGGTGACCTGGTCGGCCCCGCTGTCGTCGGGCCGGCCGTCCTCGGCCCGCCCGTACTGCTCGGGGATGTCCCGCTGCTCCACCCGGCCGTCGTCCGGTCGCTCGCTCTGACCCATCGCTCCTCGCCCCGGGCACTCGCTCGGCGCGCGTTCGCCCTGTCGGTTCCGTCCTCAGAACGCTACCGTCTCGCGTCCCCCGACGTGGCACGGGACGGCGTGCGCAGGGCTCACGGCGGGCTCTGCGAGCCTGTGCCGGGGCCGAGATCGAGCAGGGTACCTCAGTAGGTCGAATTGCTCGCGCCGGCCGCCGCGATCGCCACGATGATGATCGCAAGAACGATCACACCGATGATCACACCGACCACGATCAGCGCCGTCGAACAGCCGTTGTTGTTGTTCGAGGGCGGCGGGTACGGCATCGGCATCGGCGGGCCGGGCATCGGACCCGTCATCGGACCCGTCATCGGGCCCGGACCCGGCATCGGGCCGGGCATCGGGGCCTGCTGGAACGGCGGCGGCGTGGTCTGCGGGAAGCCCTGCTGCGGGAACGGCTGGGGCGTCTGCGGCGCCTGCGGGAACGGCGGCGGGGTCTGCGCGTACGGCGGCGGGGTGTGCGGCCCGGGCGCCGGCGGGTACGGCTGCGGCGGCAGCTGCGGCGCCGGGGTGCCCAGGTTGCCGCTCACCGGCGGGAAGTTGGTCAGCGACGGCGCGGCGTGCACCGACCGCGGCCCCTCGCCGATCACCAGCGGGGTGGACGCCTGCAGCGGCGTGTTGCCCTGCTCCCCCGCCGCGACCCGCTCCACCTCCTCGCGCATCGCCTCCGCCGACGGGAACCGGTGCGCCGGGTCCTTGCGCAGCGCCTGCGCCACCAGCGCGTCCACCGCCGGGGTGACCGCCCCGTTCAGCGTGGACGGCGCCGGCGGGGTCTCCTGCACGTGCTTGTACGCGATCGAGAACGCCGAGTCGCCGTCGAACGGCAGCTGCCCGCTGAGCAGCTCGAACAGCATGCAGCCCACCGAGTACAGGTCGGACCGGGCGTCCACGCTCTTGCCGAGCGCCTGCTCCGGCGACAGGTACTGCGGGGTGCCGACCACCATGCCGGTCTGCGTCATCGAGGTCACCCCGGACTGCAGGGCGCGCGCGATGCCGAAGTCCATCACCTTGACGACGCCCTTGGTGGACACCATCACGTTCGCCGGCTTGATGTCGCGGTGCACCAGCCCCTGGTCGTGCGAGGCCTCCAGCGCCGACAGCACCGCCGCGGTGATCTTCAACGCCTGCTCGGTCGGCATCGCGCCGCGCGTGGTCACCTGCTCGTCCAGCACGTCCTTCAGCGAACGGCCCTCGACGAACTCCATGACGATGTACGGCGTCGCCGTCCCGTCCGGCCCGATGTCCTCACCGGAGTCGAACACCGAGACGATGTTGGTGTGCTGGAGCCGCGCCACCGCCTGCGCCTCGCGCCGGAACCGCTCCTTGAAGGAGGCCTCCCGGCCCAGTTCGGTGTGCAGCGTCTTCACCGCGACCTGACGGTCCAGCACCGTGTCGTACGCCAGGTGGACGGCCGCCATGCCGCCCTGTCCGAGCAGCCGCTGCAGTACGTACCGGCCGTGGCCGAGCGAGTGGCCCTCGGTGCTGCCCTCAGTCATGTCCCAGCTCCCCCTCGGCGCGCGGTACTTCCGAACAGGGGCCAGGGTAGCGGTTCGGGGCCGCGCCGCAGCGCGGCCCCCGACCGGGACTACAGATACGGACCCGAGCGCAGGCCGCGGCCCGGACCCGGCTCCTCCAAGTCCCCCTCGGCGCCGTGCAGTCCGGGCGGCAGCGCCCGCCGCATCTGCTCCAGCTGCGCCCGCGCCGCCATCTGCTGCGCGAACAGCGCGGTCTGGATACCGTGGAACAGGCCCTCCAGCCAGCCCACCAACTGCGCCTGCGCGATGCGCAGTTCGGCCTCGGTGGGGATGTTGTCGTCGGCGAACGGCAGCGACAGCCGCTCCAACTCCTCGACCAGCTCGGGCGCCAGGCCCAGCTCCAGCTCCTTGATCGAGCTGGCGTGGATGTCCTTCAACCGGGCCCGGCTGGCCTCGTCCAGAGGCGCCGCCCGCACTTCCTCCAGCAGCTGCTTGATCATGCTGCCGATCCGCATCACCTTGGCCGGCTGCTCGACCATCTCGGTCACCGGGAGCTCGCGCGGCTCGTCGTCCTCGTCGCCCCGGCCGAGCCCGCCCGCCGGGGCGGTGCCCACCGCCATGCCGTCCGGGCCGACGATCAGCACCTTCGGGCTGTCCTCGGACTTCCCGCTCGACGTCTGGCGAGGATCCTGCTGCGACCGCTCGTTCATCGGGTTGGTCATAGCTCCTTCATATGCGTCGTCCACCGCGGAGGTCAACGAACCTGGTCTTGGGATCGTCCCACCCGGCGGCCACCCGCGTCGCGCGGCCTCACCGCCGACGCAGCCTCATTCCGACCAGGCCGAGACCCACTCCGATCATGCCGAGTCCGACGCCCAGCGGCAGCTGCTTCGCGGACGGGTCGCCCAGGCGCAGCGGCCCCACCGGCCCCACCGGCACTGCCGGGCCGGCCAGCGGCGCGCCGGCCGCCTCGTCCCCGCCCGCCACCGCCGCCGGTGCGGGCTCGACCGTGTCCTCGTCGCCCACCGCGGCCTCCGGCGTCCCCCGGTCCGCCCCGCCCTCGGCAGCCGCCTGCCGGCCGCCCTCCCCGGCCGGCTCGCGCTCCGGTTCGGCCTCCGCCGCGACCGGGGCGGGGGCCTCGGCCTGCTCGGGCGGCACTATCGCCTGGTGGTGGTGCCCGCGCCCGGGCCGGCCGGGCTCCGGGCCGCTGCGCGACGGCGGGACGGGCTCCGCGCTCGATGGCGCGGGAGGTCGCGCGGGGGGCGTCGGGTGCGACGGCGCGGGCGGCTCGGCGGAGGTCTGCGGGGAGGGCTCCGGTGACGGCGCCGGCTCCGGCGCTGCGGAAGCGGTGGGCTCGGCGGGCGGCGTCGCGGAGGCGAGGGCGGACGGCGCGGCGACCGCCGGGGTGCGGGACGGCAGGGCCGGGGCGGCGGGGGCGGGGCTCGGGGAGCCTGCCGTCCGGGTCGCGCTGGGGGCGGCGGGCACCGGGACCGGGACGGGAACGTTCGGCGCCGCCCCGGATATCGCGCCGTCGGCCGGCCCGCCCGACTGCCCGGTCTGCCCGGCCTGCCCGGCCTGTTCCGCCGCCTGCTGCCGGGCGGCGTCGAACTCCGCCGCCGCCTGCTGCCGGGCCGCCTCCAGCTGCGCCTGGGCCTGTTGTCGGGCATCGGTCGGCGGATCCACGGCGAAGACCGGAGCGGCCAGCAGCAGCGGCAGCGCCAGGCCGGTCAGCGCGGCTCTGCGGAGCAGCGCGCCAGGACGGGCGGCGGGGGTGCGGCGCTTGGCCGGGGGCACGGGGCGGCGGCGAGCGAGCATGGAAAGCAGATCCTCCCGACGGCCGCCCGCATCGGGATGCGGGCGGAGGCGGAACAGCTTTCGACCAGCCTCACACACCGGGACACTTCGGGCATTTCCGCCGCCCCTGCCCTCCGGATCACACCTCCAGGACGACCTTCCCGACCTGGCTCCCGGCCTCCACCACCCGGTGCGCCTCGGCGGCGTCGGCCAACGGCAGGACCCGGTCCACCACGGGACGGACCACGCCCGCCTCGACCAGCGGCCAGACGTGCTCGCGGACCGCGGCGACGATCGCCGCCTTCTCCGCCAGCGGCCGCCCGCGCAGGTTGGTGGCGATCACGGCGGCGCGCTTGGCCAGCAGGGTGGCCAGGTTCAGCTCGGCCTTGACGCCGCCCTGCATGCCGATCACCACCAGGCGGCCGTTCACCGCGAGGGCGTCCACGTTCCGCTCCAGGTACTTGGCGCCCATGATGTCGAGGATGACGTCGGCCCCGCCGAGCGCGGCGAGCTCGGCCACGAAGTCCTGCTGCCGGTAGTCGATCAGCACGTCGGCGCCGAGCTCGGCGCATCGGGCCAGCTTCTCCGGGCTGCCCGCGGTGACCGCGACCCGCGCGCCGACCGCCTTGGCCAGCTGGATCGCCATCGTCCCGATGCCGCTGGCCCCGCCGTGCAGCAGCACCGTCTCACCGGGGCGCAGGTGCGCCACCTGGAACACGTTCGACCACACCGTGCACGCCACCTCCGGCAGCGCGGCGGCCTGGGCCGGCGTCAACCCCTTGGGCACCGGCAGCAGTTGGCCGACCGGAACGGCCACCTTCTCGGCGTAGCCGCCGCCCGCCAGGAGCGCGCACACCTCGTCGCCGACCGCCCAGCCGGCCACCCCCGGGCCGAGCGCGGCGATCCGGCCCGCGCACTCCAGCCCCGGATACGGCGAACTGCCCGGCGGCGGATCGTAGAAGCCCTGACGCTGCAGCAGATCGGCCCGGTTCACCGCGGTGGCGGCGACCTCGACCAGCACCTCGCCGGCGGCCGGGACGGGATCGGGAACCTCGGCCCAGACCAGCCGCTCTGGGCCGCCGGGCTCGGGAATCGTGATGGCTCGCATGGCCGCCACGCTACGCCCCCGACCGCCGGACATCCCGCTCCCCCCGGACGTCAACCGCCAGTCCGTCAAGGGCTGCCGCCGGTACCGGACAGGGTGGCGACACTCCGCCCCCGGGGTCGTCCGGCGACGTCTCCACCCCCCATCCTTGTGCCTGTGCCGAACTCGAATCCGCCCGACGACCCGGGTGCCCGGCCGTCCCGCCTGACGCTCAGTCGCTTCCGGGACCAGGGCACCGAAGACACCGACCCCGCCCGCCGGATCGCGCTGCCCGCCCGCCGCACCCGCCCGCCGACGCGACAGGTCGCCCGCCGACTGCTGCTCGCCCTGGGCGTGCTGGTGGCCACCACCCTGATCGTCTACGCGGACAGCGCCGGCTACAACGACAACGCGGACAGCTCGGTCAGCCTCCTCGACTCGGCGTACTACGCCACCGTCACCCTCTCCACCACCGGGTACGGCGACATCACCCCCGTGAGCGACAGCGCACGGCTGGTGAACATCTTTGTGATCACGCCGCTGCGCGTGGTCTTCCTGATCATCCTGGTCGGCACGACTCTCGAAGTGCTCACCGAACGCACCCGCCTGCAGTGGCGGATCGAACGCTGGAGGCACACCGTGCGGGACCACACCGTCGTCATCGGCTACGGCACCAAGGGCCGCAGCGCCGTCGACACCCTGCTCGGCCAGGGCGTCCCCAAGGACTCCATCATCGTGGTCGACCCGCAGGCCCGGGCCATCGACCAGGCCACCCACGACGGCCTGGTCGGCGTCCTCGGCGACGCCACCCGCACCGCCACCCTGATGCGGGCCGAACTCCCGCGCGCCGCCCAGGTCGTGGTCGCGCCCGAACGCGACGACACCGCCGCCCTGATCACCCTCACCGCCCGGCAGCTCAACCGGGGCGCCACCGTGGTCGCCGCCGTCCGCGAGGACGAGAACGCTCCCCTCCTGCGCCAGAGCGGCGCCGATGTCGTGGTCACCTCCTCCAGCTCGGCCGGCCGCCTCCTCGGCATGTCGATGCTCAGCCCCAACGCGGGCGCCGTGATGGAGGACCTCCTCACCTACGGCAACGGTCTCGACGTCGCCGAACGCCCCGTCACCAAGGCCGAGGCCGGCCTCAGCCCCCGCGACCTCCCCGACCTGGTCGTCGCCGTGGTCCGCGGCCGCCGCGTCCTCAACTACACCGAACCCGAGGCGGCCGTCCTCCAACTCACCGACCGCCTGATCGTCATCAAGCCGGGCACGCCCGTGTCGGCCTGACACCACCGGTTCCACGTGGAACACCCCGCCCGGGCGAGGCAGGGGCGCAGCCGGGCTCGCACCGCGCTTCGGGCACGGGCGGGCGGATTCGGCGCCGCCGGGCGCGCCGGCCGCTCCCCGGCACCGGCAGTGTCCCCGCCTGCTCCCTGCAGCCGACACCCGAGCCCGCCCTCGGGCCCCCTCGTTCCACGTGGAACACCCCGCCACGAGCCGGGCGGGGCCCGCAGGGCGTAGCGCAGCAGGGCTCGCACTTCGCCTCGGGCGCGGGCGGGCGGATTCGGCGCCGCCCGGCACTCGCGTCCGCAGCGAGGCGACGGGCGTGCCGGCCGCTCCCCGGCATCGGCAGTGTCCCCGCCTGCCCCTCGCCCGAGCCCGTTCCCGGCAGCCCCTCGTTCCACGTGGAACATCCGCCTCAGCAGCCGTAGCACCCCCACCCACCCCGCGTCGCACAGCATCCGTTCCCGCCGGGCTCCGTGGCGCGGTTCCACGTGGAACGTCCCGGTCCGGTGGTCAGGGCAGCCGCAGGACCTCGGCGTACTCGCCCGCGGTCAGGCCGCCAGGTGGGACGGCGGCGAGGGCGTCGGCCCGGGCCAGGCCGCGGAGCATGGCGGGGCCGTCGTGCGGGAGGGGGGCGAGGCCGGCGGGGGTGCGGCGGACGGGGTGCAGGCGGGTGTCCGTCGGGTGCCCGGGGAGCGTCGCGGCCAGCGGCTCTGTCGGTGCGTCCGCGGCGGTGCGGCCCGACAGCGCGTGCAGCAGCGGCAGCGCGAGCGTGACCGTCCCGGCGACGGCCGCCAGCGGGTTGCCCGGGAGGCCCACCAGGTGGCGCCCGCCGGGCAGTGCGGCCAGCAGCATCGGGTGCCCGGGCCGCACCGCCACCCCGTCCACCAGCAGGCGCCCGTCGGCCGCCGCCAGCGCGGCGTGCAGGAAGTCCACCGGTCCGGCGGCGGTGCCCCCGGTGGTGAGCACCAGGTCGGCGGGCGAGTGCCGGATCGCGTCCCGCAGCAGCCCGAAGTCGTCGCGGACGTAGCGGCTGCCGAGCAGTTCGGCCCCCGCGGCGGCCAGCCACGGCGGCAGCAGCGGCCCCAGCGCGTCCCGCACCCGGCCCGGCGCGGGCAGGCCCGAGGTCAGCAACTCGTCGCCCAGCAGCAGCAGTTCGACGGTCGGCCGGCGGCGCACGGCCAGCTCGTCGTGCCCGGCGGCAGCGGCGAGCCCGAGCACCGCCGGCGTCACCGGCAGCCCGGCGGGCAGCAGTTCCTCGCCCCGGCGGCACTCCTGCCCGCGCGGCCGGACGTCCTGACCCGGCCCGACCTCGCCGTGCAACTGGGCGCTGCCGTCCGGGAGTTCGACCAGGCGGCCGTGTTCACGGCGGAGCACCCCCGTCGCATCCGGCGGGAGTTGGGCGCCGGTGGCGATCTCCACCGCCGCTCCGTCCGCCAGCGGGGCGCAGTTCTGGCCCGCCAGCACCCGGCCGGACAGCCGCCACGGGCCCGGCCCGGCCACCGCCCAGCCGTCCATCGCCGAGGTGTCGAAGGCGGGCAGGTCGGTGAGCGCGGTCAGCGGCTCGGCCAGCGTCCGCCCGACCGCGACGGCCGACGGCACCCGCTCCACCGGCAACGGCTCCACCGCCGCCCACGCGGCCCGCCGGGCCTGCGCCCACGGACACCCTCGCGAAACGACCACGCCCGCCCCGCCCCTCACCGCTCGGCCGAACCGTCCGTCGCGGCCGAGCCCCCCGTCTCGGCCGAGCCCTCCAAAGCGGCGGCGGCCCACCGCTCCGCCAGCGCAGTCGCCTTCGCCGACGCCTCGGCCACCGCCGCCGGCCCGCCCCCGTTCGACGCCGCCGCGTACCCCACCAGAAACGCCGTCAGCGGCGCCGCCGGCCGCTCCACGCCGTGCGCCACCACCCGGGTCATGTCCAACAGCCCCCGGACATCCACCGCCAGGTCCAGCCCCAGCTCGGCGGCGGCCGCGGCCATCCAGTCGTCCAATGTGCGCTCCATGACGCCCATGCTGCCCGATCCCGCCCGCCCCGGGCCCGCGTCACCGCCACCGCCACGCAGGCCGGCCCGGAGCGCCGCTCAGTTCTCCCCCGCCGCCCGCCGCCGCGCCGCCGCCAGCTCCTCCGGCGTGTCGCAGTCGAAGGACGCGCCCGCCGCGTCGGGCACCCGCACCAGGCGCAGCCCGTCGGTCAGGGTGCGCAGCGGACGGCCGGACGGATCGGCCGGCCCGGCGAGCGCCGCGCGCAGCGCGGCCGTGCGGTACGCGCCCGTCAGCGGCTGGTCGCGGCCCTCGGCGTCGACCAGCAGCGCCCCGTCCGCGTCACCGACGGCGGCCAGCAGGCGGCCCACCGTGCCGGTGTCGAGGAACGGCAGGTCGGCGGCGAGCAGCAGCACCAGTGGCGCCGTCACCTCGGGCAGTGCGGCGGCCACCGCCGCCAGCGGGCCGCCGCCCGGCGGGTCCTCGCGCAGCCACCGCACCCCGGTGTGCGCGGTGGCGCGCCGCGGCCCGACCACGACGGCCCGGCGGGCTCCCGCGCAGGCCGTCAGCACCCTCTCCAGCAGCGGCCGCCCACCGACCGTCAGGGCGGCCTTGTCCGCGCCGCCGAGCCGCCGGCCCGCGCCCCCGGCTGCCACCACCACGTCGAACCCCTCGTACGTCATCCGCGCAGTATCACCGCTCGCCCTCCGACGACGGACCGGAGCCCTCCTCCTCCGCCGGCTCCTCGACGATCTCCGCGTCGATGATGCCGTTGTCGGCGCCGTCGTCCTCGTGCGGAACGACCTGCGCGGCAGCCTGCGGCACGGCCCCCCGCTCGACGTTCGCCGCCGCGCCCAGCTCCAGGATGGCCGGCAGCGTCAGCCCCCCGTAGCGCTCGTTCACGGCCGTGGCCAGCGCCTCCGCGTCGTGCGGGTGGTCGGCCAGCGCTTGGTCGAAGTCGCGCAGGTACTCGGCGGTGAAGCCGATCACCCGGTGCGCGGCGTCGTCCATGCCGGGGGCGCGGTGCCCGGCGACGACCCGGTCGACGGCGAGGTCGGCGATCCGGCCCAGGTTGTGCGACCACTGGCCGCGGGCGGCCGGGTCGGTGTCGGCGGTCCACACGTGGGTGCCGTTGTAGACGAAGTCGCCCGCCACCACGGTGTGGATGCTCGGCACGAAGACCACCGTGGAGTCGGCGCAGTCGGCCTGGCCGAGCGGCAGGACCCGGATCAGCTGGCCGTCGATCATCAGCGGCTGGGGCAGCAGGGGCGCGGGCAGGCGCGGCCGGTCGGGGATGTCGTCGCCGTAGACCGGCTTCCACTGCGCGACCTTGGCCGCCGCGGTCTGCCGGATGCCCTCCACCACCGGGGGCGCGGCCAGCAGCTGGGCGTCCGGGAAGAGCCGCAGCACCTCGTCCGCGCCGAAGTAGTGGTCGGGGTGCTGGTGGGTGATCACGATGGCGAGCAGCTGCCGGTTCTTGCCCGCGATCCACTCGGCGAGCTCCCGGCCCGCGCTGCGGGTCAGTTGGGCGTCCACCAGGATCGCGGTGCGCTCGCCCATGATCAGACTGGAGGTGGCGAAGAACGCGGTCTCGGGGCCGGTGAAGACCTCGACCTCCAGCGGGCGGAACGGCGGCGCGGCACCCGCCCCACGGCCCTCGGCGTTCTCGTCGGGCGGCGACGCGGTCACGGCTGCTCCCCTGGTCGGTGTGTCGGTGGCGGGTCTGTTCGACCCCGGTTACCGTCCACCCTCTCCGGAAGACCCCTCCGACGCCGGGTTGACGCGCCCAGGAGAGTGATCACCGGGCGCCCACGGAACACCGGCCGGCCGGCTGCCGGGCACCATCCGACCACCAGGTGCGTCAGCTATTGTCGGTGGTCCTCGCGCACCGGCCGCCGCAGCGCACGCATGCCCGCACCTGCACCTGGGAGTACTTGATGGACCGGCTCGACAACACCGTCCGCGACTACGCCTGGGGGTCCGCCACCGCGATCCCCGAGCTGCTCGACCGGCCCGCCACGGGTGAGCCGCAGGCGGAGCTGTGGATGGGCGCCCACCCCGGCGCGCCCTCGGTGGTCGACCGCGGCAACGGCCCGGTGCCGCTCGACCGGCTGATCGCCGCCGACCCGGCGGCCGAACTCGGCGCCGCCGCCGTCGAACAGTTCGGCCCCACCCTGCCGTTCCTGCTGAAGGTGCTGGCCGCCGCCGTGCCGCTGTCCATCCAGGCCCACCCGACCCGCGCCGAGGCCCGGGCCGGCTTCGCCGACGAGGAGCGGCGCGGCATCCCGGTCGACGCGCCGCACCGCAACTACAAGGACGACAACCACAAGCCCGAACTGATCTGCGCGCTCAGCGAGTTCGAGGGCCTGTGCGGCTTCCGCACGCCCGCCGACGCGGCCGACCTGATGGCCTCCCTCGACGTGCCGGGCCTCCAGCCGCTGATCGACCTGCTGCGCACCAAGCCGGAGGCCGAGGCGCTGTCCGGCGCGCTCGCCGAGGCCCTCGCGCTGACCGACGAGCAGGGCCGCGCCACCGTGGACGCCGTGGCCCGCGCCGTCACCGCCGCCGCCCCGTCCGACCCGACCGGCGCGCTGGCCGGCTACGCCTTCGCCGCCGCCGAGTACCCGGGCGACGCCGGCCTGGTCGCCGCGCTGCTGCTCAACCACGTCCGCCTGCAGCCCGGCGAGGCGCTGTACCTCGGCGCCGGCCTGCCGCACGCGTACCTGCGCGGCACCGGCGTCGAGATCATGGCCAACTCCGACAACGTGCTGCGCTGCGGGTTCACCCCGAAGCACGTGGACGTCCCCGAACTGCTCAAGGTGGTGGCCTTCCAGGGCGGCAGCCCGGAGATCCTGCGCCCCGAGGCCGGCCCGGACGGCGAGCGGCTCTACCCGGTGCCGATCGACGAGTTCCGCCTCTCCCGCTACGACCTCGCCGAGCAGCCCGCCACCCTGCCCGGCGACGCCCCGCAGATCCTGCTCTGCACCGCCGGAACCGTCGAACTCGCTTCTGCCGGGCAGGTGTTGACGCTGCGACAGGGCGAGTCGGCGTTCCTGCCGGCGACCGGCGCGAAGACCGTGCTGACCGGCCCGGGCGCGACCGTCTTCCGCAGCACCGTCACGCTGGCCTAGGCGACCGGGAAGAGCGCCTGGTACGCCAGGCGCTCCTGGGCGCCGTCGCCGATCCCGGTGAGCAGCTCGTCCAGCGCGAGGAACACCTCCCACCGCTCGCCGCCGCCCGCCCCGGCCAGGGCGGTGACCAGCAGGTCCTCCAGGTCCGCCACCCGCTTGTTCTTCCACGCCTTGTCGGCCAGCGACACCAGCAGGTCCTCCACGGGCGACTGCGGACCCCACTCGGCATGGCCGGCCGCGAATCGGGCCAGCTCCGGGGCGACGCCCGCCACCAGCAGCAGCTCCCGGCCGGCCGGCTCGTGCCGGGAGCCGGGGGCGGACAGCTCCGCCCGGTGCACGGTCTTGCCGATGTCGTGGGTGGCCGCGCCGAACAGCACCGCCGCCCGGTCGAACTCCAGCGCCGGGCAGAGCGCCGCCACCCCGTCCACCAGCCGCACCGCCACGTCGTGCACCAGCCGCAGGTGCGCCAGCAGCCGCGGCGGCACCGCCAACTCGGCCAGCAGCGGCAGCACTTCGTCGGGCAGCGGGCACAGCCGCAGATCGTCCTGGTCCATCACGGCAGGCGACGCTACCAGCCGCAAAATCGCTTGACCCGGGGGCGGCACGCCGCATGCACTGGGGCCGGAAACCGGCCGTCCAGTGCGGGGAGGCAGCACAGCCATGGAGATCCGATCCACCACCGAGCAGGACCTCGGTGTCTTCGTCGACACCGTGTTCGCCGCGTTCGGCAAGCACCCCACCGAGCCGGCCGAGGACGGCAGCGGCGTCTGGTGGTCGGCGCTGGAGGCCGAACGCGGACTGCTCGCCCTCAGCGACGAGGGGCGGCCGATCGGCACCGCGTGCGCCTACTCCTTCGAACTGACGCTGCCCGGCGGGGCGACCCTCCCGGTGGGCGGGATCTCCTGCGTGGGCGTGCTGCCCTCGCACCGGCGGCAGGGCGTGCTCACCGCGATGAAGCGGCGTCAACTCGCCGACCTGCGCGAACGCGGCGAGCCCATGGCGGTGCTGCTGGCCTCCGAGGCGGTGATCTACCGGCGCTTCGGCTACGGCCCGGCCACCTACACCCGGCGGCTGACCGTCCCCCGGCACCGGGCGGAGCTCGCCCCGCCCCGGGCCGGCCAGGAGGCGACCGGCACGGTGGAACTGCTCCGGCTCAGCGACTGCCGCGACCTGGTGGAAGAGCTCTACGACCGCTACCGCCGCCTCCAGCCCGGCGCGGTCTCCCGCCCGCCGCTGTGGTGGTCCCGCCGGGCCGGGCACCCGCCGACCGCCCCCACCCAGCGCTGGATCGCCCTCCACCGGGACGCCGACGGCACCCCGACCGGGTACGCCCCCTACTCGCTCGACGACTCCCAGGCCATGCTGGTCGACGAGATCATCAGCCTCGACGACGCCGCGTACACCGCGCTGGCCCGCTACCTGCTCGGTCACGACCTGGTCACCGAGATCGCCTTCCGGCACTTCCCGACCGGGAGCCCGCTGCGCTGGCAGCTGGCCGACTTCAACGCCGGCTCGCTCACCAACGAGACCGACTGGCTCTGGGTGCGGCTGCTCGACATCCCGCGCGCCCTCACCGCCCGCAGCTGGTCGGCGGATGGCGAACTCGTCCTGGACGTCGACGACCCGTTCCTCGGCGAGCACACCCGCCACCTGCTGACCGTCCGCGACGGCCGGGCCGAATGCACCCCCACCGACCGCGAGCCCGACCTGTCGATGGACATCAGCGACCTCGGCTCGATCTACCTCGGCGGCACCACCCCCACCACCCTCACCCGAGCCGGCCACCTCCGCGCCCACCACCCGGCCGCCGCCCCCCGCGCCGACGCCATGTTCCGCGCCGACCGCGAACCCCACTGCCTGCACTGGTTCTGACCGCCCACCGGCCGACCGGCCGTCAGGTCACGTCGCGGGTCATGTCCACGAAGCGCGAGTAGTGGCCCTGGAAGGCGACGGTGATGGTGGCGGTGGGGCCGTTTCGGTGCTTGGCGACGATCAGGTCCGCCTCGCCGGCCCGCGGGGACTCCTTCTCGTAGGCGTCCTCGCGGTGCAGCAGGATGACCATGTCGGCGTCCTGCTCGATCGAGCCGGACTCGCGCAGGTCGGAGACCATCGGCTTCTTGTCGGTGCGCTGCTCGGGGCCTCGGTTCAGCTGGGAGAGCGCGATCACCGGGATCTCCAGCTCCTTCGCCAGCAGCTTCAGGTTCCGGGACATGTCCGAGACCTCCTGCTGGCGGCTCTCCGCCCGCCGCGAACCGCCGGACTGCATCAGCTGCAGGTAGTCGATGACCACCAGCCGCAGGTCGTTGCGCTGCTTGAGGCGGCGGCACTTGGCGCGGATCTCCATCATCGACAGGTTCGGCGAGTCGTCGATGTACAGCGGCGCCGCGCTGACCTCGGGCATCCGCCGTGCCACCCGCGTCCAGTCGTCGTCCGTCATGTTGCCGGAGCGCATGTGGTGCAGCGCCACCCGGGCCTCGGCCGACAGCAGGCGCATGGCGATCTCGTTGCGGCCCATTTCGAGCGAGAAGATCACGCTCGGCAGGTTGTTGTGGATCGAGCAGGCCCGGGCGAAGTCCAGCGCCAGGGTGGACTTGCCCATCGCGGGGCGGGCCGCGATGACGATCATCTGGCCGGGGTGCAGGCCATTGGTGAGCTGGTCGAAGTCGGCGAAGCCGGTGGGGACGCCGGACATCTGGCCGGAGCGGGAGCCGATCGCCTCGATCTCGTCGAGGGCGCCCTCCATGATGTCGGCCAGCGGCGCGTAGTCCTCGTTGGTGCGCTGCTCGGTGACGGCGTAGATCTCGGCCTGCGCGGCGTTGACGATGTCGTCGACGTCGCCCTCGGCGGCGTAGCCCATGCCGGCGATCCGGGTGCCGGCCTCGACCAGGCGGCGCAGCACGGCGCGCTCGTGGACGATCTCCGCGTAGTACTCGGCGTTGGCCGCGGTGGGGACGGAGTTGACCAGGGTGTGCAGGTAGGAGGCGCCGCCGACGCGGACCAGTTCGCCGCGCTTGGTGAGCTCGCCGGCCACCGTGATCGGGTCGGCGGGCTCGCCGCGGGCGTAGAGGTCGAGGATCGCCCCGTGGATCAGCTCGTGCGCGGGCCGGTAGTAGTCGGCGGGCTTGAGCACCTCGACCACGTCGGCGATGGCGTCCTTGGACAGCAGCATGCCGCCCAGCACGGACTGCTCCGCCGCCAGGTCCTGCGGGGGGACGCGCTCGAAGCCCTCGGAGCCGCCGATGCCGCCCTCGCCGTCACGGTCGCGCCGCTCGCCCTTGCCGGGGAACCGGTCGCCCCGGCCGCCGCCGTCGCGACGCTGGAAACCGCCGCCCTGCCCGCCGGAGCCGCCCGCGGCGCCGTTGCTGTTCGCCCGGCGGGCGACCGGGAGCCGGTCGCCCGGCACGTCGGGGAAGGCGTCGAGCGGGAAGGCGTCGTCGGACGGCTGCCAGTCGTCCTCCGGAGGCGGCGGGGCGTCGTGGTCGTCGTACTGGGGGCCGGTCACGCGTGTTCCCCGTTCAGCGGTTGGTGCGAGTTGGTGCGGGCCTGTCCGGTGGTGGCGCTCGGTCTTTCCTACGCCACCGGGCCGACAGTTCCGGCCGTGTGCGGGGCGGTGTCGCGCGGGCACCGAAGGTCTGGTCCTGAGCCACGGTACGGGGGGCCGGGCGGTTCCTCCAAGACGGTTATCCACAGGCCATGTGGACAACCGTCCGCAGGCTGTGGAGAACCCCCGGAAAGCTGTGCACAACCCTGTGGACACCGCTGTGGATAACCACACGATCGCCCCGGTGTCAAACCGCTGACCTGCGAGGACCTCATCCACGGCCTGTGCATGAGAAATTCTTCACACGGCCCGGGAGGAAGCCGCCCGGCTGTTCGATCGACCGTTCGATCCACCGTCCGTCCACAGGTCCGGTAAGAACCAAAAGGCGCTAGCACTTATTACCTGTGGATGAGTAGGGTGAACACCATGCCCGCGACGCCCGCCCGTCCCGCCCCCGCCCGCGAACGCCGCCGCCACGACCGCGAGATCCTCGCCCTGGCGGTGCCGGCCTTCGGCGCGCTGGTCGCCGAACCGCTCTTCCTGATGGCCGACTCCGCCATCGTCGGCCACCTCGGCACCGCCCAGCTGGCCGGCCTCGGGATCGCCTCCGCCGCCCTCGCCACCGCCGCCGGGATCTTCGTCTTCCTCGCCTACGCCACCACCGGGGCGGTCGCCCGGCGGCTCGGCGCGGGCGACCGCCGGGGCGCCGTCCAGCAGGGCATCGACGGGATCTGGCTGGCCCTGATCCTCTCCGCCGGCATGGTCGTGCTCACCCTGGCCTTCGCCCCGCAGGCCGCCCAGCTGCTCGGCGCCTCCCCCACCGCCGCCCCGTACGCCGTCACCTACCTGCGGATCAGCGCCCTCGGCGTGCCCGCCATGCTGCTGGTGATGGCCGCCACCGGCGTGCTGCGCGGCTTCCAGGACACCCGCACCCCGCTGCTGGTCGCGATCGGCGGGTTCACCGCCAACCTGCTGCTCAACCTCGGCCTGGTCTACGGCGCCGGCCTCGGCGTGGCCGGCTCCGCCTGGGGCACCGTGATCGCGCAGAACGCGATGGCCGCGGTGTACGTGGCCGTGGTGGTCCGCGGCGCCCGCCGGGAGGGCGCGAGCCTGCGGCCCGACCGCGCCGGCATCAAGGCCTCCGCCCGGACCGGCGGCCCGCTGGTGGTGCGCACCCTGAGCCTGCGCGCCGCCCTGCTGCTCGCCACCGCGGTGGCCGCGAACCTGGGCGACACCGAGATCGCCGCCCACCAGATCACCATGACCATCTGGTCGTTCATGGCCTTCGCGCTGGACGCGGTGGCGATCGCCGGGCAGGCCATCATCGGCCGCTACCTGGGCGCGGGCGACCTCCCGGGCACCCGGGCGGCGACCCGCCGGATGATCGAGTGGGGCGTCGGCGCGGGCGTGCTGCTGGGCCTGCTGATGGTGCTGGCCCGGCCGCTGTACATCCCGCTGTTCACCGACGACCCGTCCGTGCGGGGCCAGCTGTCCACCGTGCTGCTGCTGGCGGCGCTGACCCAGCCGATCGGCGGCCTGGTGTTCGTCCTGGACGGCGTCCTGATGGGCGCCGGCGACGGCGGCTTCCTGGCCTGGGGCATGCTCGGCGCGCTGCTGCTGTTCGTCCCCGCCGCACTGGCGGTGCCCGCGCTGGGCCTGGGCCTGGCCGGGCTGTGGTGGGCGATGAACCTGTTCATGGTGGCCCGGGCCGCGGTGCTGTCCGGCCGGATACGCACCGGCCGCTGGATGGTCACCGGCGCGGTCCGCCCGTAAGGGCCTGTCCGACCGGACAGGCCCTGGGCCCGCACGGCGAAGGGGCCGGACTCCGAGTGGAGTCCGGCCCCTTCGTCAGCTCAGCGGCCGAAATCAGGCAGCGACGACGGCGACGTCGAGGTTGGCCTGAACGTCCGAGTGCAGCTTGACCGAGACCTTGTGGGTGCCCACGGTCTTGATCGGCGAGGCGATCGCGACGGCGCGCTTGTCCACGGCCGGGCCGTTGGCGGCCTTGATGGCCTCCACGACGTCGGCCTGGGTCACCGAGCCGAACAGGCGGCCGGCGTCGCCGGAGCGAACGGCCAGCTTGACCTGCAGGCCCTCGAGCTGGGCCTTGACCTCGTTGGCCGCCTCCAGGGTCTGGATGGCGTGGATCTTCCGGGCGCGACGGATGGCGTCGACGTCCTTCTGACCGCCCTTGGTCCAGCGGATGGCGAAGCCGCGCGGGACCAGGAAGTTGCGGGCGTAGCCGTCCTTGACCTCGACGACCTCGCCGGCGCTGCCGAGGCCGGGGACCTCGTGAGTGAGGATGATCTTCATTGTTCGGTCACCCTCTCTTAGCGCGTGGTGGAGGTGTAGGGCAGCAGGGCCATCTCACGGCTGTTCTTCACGGCCGTGGCGACGTCACGCTGGTGCTGGGTGCAGTTGCCGGTGACCCGGCGGGCACGGATCTTGCCGCGGTCGGAGATGAACTTCCGCAGCAGGTTCGTGTCCTTGTAGTCCACGTAAGTGGCCTTGTCCTTGCAGAAGACGCAAACCTTCTTCTTCGGCTTGCGAGCAGGCGGCTTCGCCATTGTGTGCTCCGTTAAGTACGAGATCTGTCAGCGTTGCCGGACCCGCGAGGGGCCCGGCACGCACCGCTTAGAACGGGGGCTCTTCCGAGTAGCCGCCACCGGACGGGGCACTGCCCCAGCCGCCGCCCTGGTTGCCACCGGACGGGGCGCTGGACGCCCACGGGTCGTCGGACGGGCCGGACTGGCCGCCGCCGGAGTTTCCACCCCAGCCGCCGCCACCCTGCTGGCCGCCGCCGTACCCGCCGCCCTGCTGGCCGCCGCCGAAGCCACCACCGCCGCCGGGACCGCCGGAGCGGTTGGCGCGGGTGACCTTGGCGGTCGCCGAGCGCAGGCTCGGGCCGACCTCATCGACCTCGACCTCGAAGACCGTCCGCTTCTCGCCTTCCTTGGTCTCGTAAGACCGCTGGCGCAGTCGGCCCTGCACGATGACGCGCATGCCGCGCTGCAGCGACTCGGCCACGTTCTCCGCCGGCTGACGCCAGACGTTGCACGTGAGGAAGAGGCTCTCGCCGTCCTTCCACTCGTTCGTCTGACGGTCGAAGGTGCGCGGGGTCGACGCGATGCGGAACTTGGCCACCGCGGCGCCCGACGGAGTGAAACGCAGCTCGGGGTCGTCGACGAGGTTGCCGACGAGGGTGATGACGGTCTCGCCTGCCATGTGGTGATGACCTCTCGGAAAGAAGTTCTGCGGTGCTCGTCAGCGGTGTTCCACGTGGAACACCGGACGCGAGCCCTCCGGCATCAATGCCGGAAGTGGGCTCAGTGGGTGTCCGGGCGCAGGACCTTGGTCCGCAGAACCGACTCGCTCAGGCTGAGCTGGCGGTCGAGCTCCTTGACGACCTCGGGCGTGGCCTTGAGGTCGATGACCGAGTAGATGCCCTCGGACTGCTTGTTGATCTCGTACGCCAGGCGACGACGGCCCCAGGTGTCGATCTTCTCGACCTTGCCGCCGCCGGTGCGGACGACGTTGAGGAAGCCTTCGATCAGGGGGGCGACAGCGCGCTCCTCGACCGACGGGTCGAGGATGACCATCAGCTCGTAGTGACGCATGTGAACCCACCTCCTTTGGACTCAGCGGCCACGGTCTCTCCGTGGCAGGAGGGTTGTGCGCGTCGGCACCGGGTCGGGGCGTGCGGGCACGCCTCTACACCAGTGCAGAGGGGCCAGCCTACCGGGTGAGCCGACCGACGGACAAAACGCCGGGTCCTCGCGGTTGCCGATCGGGGCACATCGGTCGCAATCTGGACAGAACGAACGTTCCCTCCACCACAGGAGGTGGGTCCTATGGCGCAGAACGTCCACCGGCCGCAGTTCACCCTCAACACCGACGGCAAGCCGCACCCCAAGGAGAACGCCCTCGTCGGCGTGACCCTGCTGCTCGGCGCGGTCGCCTTCATCACCTCGTTCTTCTACCACCTGCATCTGCTCAGCTCGTGGACCGGACTGGCCGGGATCATCACCGGAATGATCGGCCTGTTCGTCTCGGTTACCACTGCGGAGCGCTTCCTGGTGGTGATCGGGACGGGCGCCGCCGCATTCGGACTCTTCCTCGGCGTGGCTCACGGAGGACTCTTCGGGGGCGTGTGGTGACCACCGCGCGCGACGGAGCCGGGTGAACCCGGCAACGGGCGCGCAACCTCCTCGGCCCTCCCGGCGTAGTACCTGTGCCAGCAGGTGCGTACGGGAGGGCACAACCATGTCGGACCGCTTCCCCACCGAATCGGACCATTCGGGCGATAGGGTCACCTTGGGTAAGTCTGACGAGGAGGAGCACGGAGCATGAGCCTGCGTCTGCGGACGATCACGCGCAAGGAACACCTGGCCTTCGTGGAGAGCAGGCCCTCTGCCAGCCACATGCAGGTGCCGTCCTGGGCGGACGTCAAGGCGGAGTGGCGCGCCGAGAGCCTCGGCTGGTTCGACGACGCCGACGAGATGGTCGGCGCCGCGCTGGTGCTCTACCGCCAGCTCCCGAAGGTGAAGCGGTACCTGGCGTACCTGCCGGAGGGCCCGGTCATCGACTGGTTCGACCCGGACCTGGACCGCTGGCTGAAGCCGATGCTGGCGCACCTGAAGTCGCAGGGCGCCTTCTCGGTGAAGATGGGCCCGCCGGTGGTGGTCCGCCGCTGGGAGGCCCCCACCATCAAGGAGGCGATCGCCGGCAAGCAGGCCAAGCGCCTGCGGGACGTCGAGCCCGACTGGTCCGAGCCGCGCGCCCTGGAGGCCGCCGAGCGCCTGCGCCGCTCCGGCTGGCTGCAGGGCGAGGACGGCGGCGCGGGCTTCGGCGACGTCCAGCCCCGCTACGTCTTCCAGGTGCCACTGGCCAACCGCTCGCTGGACGACGTCCAGCGCGGCTTCAACCAGCTGTGGCGACGCAACATCAAGAAGGCCGAGAAGAGCGGCGTCGAGGTGGTCCAGGGCGGCTACGACGAGCTCGCGGTCTTCCACAAGCTGTACGTGGTCACCGCCGAGCGCGACCACTTCACCCCGCGCCCGCTGTCCTACTTCCAGCGGATGTGGAAGGCCCTCACCGCCGAGGACCCCAACCGGATGCGGCTCTACCTCGCCTACCACGACGGCGAGGCGCTGGCCGCGACCACCATGCTCACCGTCGGCGAGCACGTCTGGTACTCCTACGGCGCCTCCGCGAACCACAAGCGCGAGGTCAAGCCGTCCAACGCCATCCAGTGGCGCATGATCCGCGACGCGTACGCGCTCGGCGCGAGCGTCTACGACCTGCGCGGCATCAGCGACACGCTGGACGAGAACGACCACCTGTTCGGCCTGATCCAGTTCAAGGTCGGCACCGGCGGACAGGCCGCGGAGTACCTCGGCGAGTGGGACTACCCGCTCAACAAGCTGCTGCACAAGGCGCTCGACCTGTACATGTCGCGGCGCTGAGCTCACGTCGGAATTTTTCGGGGAGAACGCGATGACCTTGACGATGTACGTGGACGGCGGCCGCTGGCGGGCGCACCAGCACGGGCTGCTGGCCGAGTTCCCCGGGCTGGTCCCGGTCGCCAAGGGCAACGGCTACGGCTTCGGGAACCGTCGGCTCGCCGAGGAGGCCGCCCGGCTGGGCAGCCCCCTGCTGGCCGTCGGCACCGCGGACGAGGCGGCCGAGCTGGCCGACGTCTTCCCCGGCGACCTGCTGGTGCTCACCCCGTACCGGGCCGGCGAGCCCGACACCGAGCTGCCCGCCGACCGGGTGGTGCGCACCGTCGCCCACCCGGAGGCGCTGGCCGCGCTGCCCGCCTGCAGCCGCGTGGTCATCGAGTGCATGACCAGCATGCGCCGGCACGGTGTCCGGCTCGGCGATCTGGCCCAACTGCCGCACAGCCACCTGGAGTTGGAGGGCTTCGCGCTGCACCTGCCGCTGGACCGGCCGGACGGCTCGGACCCGGTGGACGAGGTGACCGGCTGGGTCCGGGCCCTTGAGGCCGCCGACCTGCCCACCCACACCGTCTACCTCAGCCACCTGGCCGCCAAGGACGTCCAGCGGCTGGCCGAGCGCCACCCGGACACCGAGTTCCGCTCCCGGATCGGCACCCGGCTGTGGCTGGGCGACGTGTCCGCGCTGTCCTCCCGGGCCACCGTCCTGGACGTCACCCCGGTCGAACGCGGCGAGCGCTACGGCTACCGGCAGCACAAGGCCCCGTCCGACGGCCACCTGCTGGTGGTGGCGGGCGGCACCGCGCACGGCGTTGGCCTGGAGGCCCCGAAGTACGTCAACGGGATCCTGCCGCGCGCCAAGGGCCTGGCCCGGGCCGGCCTGGCCACCATGAACCGGACGCTCTCCCCGTACACCTGGCAGGGCAAGCAGCTGTGGTTCGCCGAGCCGCCGCACATGCAGGTGTCGATCCTGTTCCTGCCCGGCGAGCTCAAGGCGCCCGCCGTCGGCGACGAGCTGGCGCTGACCATCCGCCACACCACCACGCACTTCGACCGGGTGGTCGAGCGCTGAGGCGCCGCCCGGGAACGACGGAGCCCGCCCCCTCTCTCCGAGGGGGCGGGCTCCGTCGTTCCGCGGCTACTTCTGCTGCGGGTCCGGCGCGGTCTCGACCAGCCAGTCCGCCTCGCCGTGCGGCGCGAACCCGGCGTAGCTCTCCTCCTCGCGCAGCCCCCGGGCGGAGCCCAGCACGAACCGGTCCGGGGCGCCGTCCAGCACACCCCCGGACGGGTCGTCGCTGCCGTCCCAGCGCACCGGGTCGCGGTCCGGGTAGAGGATGTCGCGGACCACCAGGTAGCAGATGTACAGGGTGCCGACCAGGTGCAGCGCGATCGTGAAGTGGTACCACTGCAGGTCGATGCCGTGGTGCTTGCCGTCGCCGTTGTAGGCCAGGTACGACCAGATGCCGAGGAAGTACAGCACCTCGCAGGTCTGCCAGATCAGGAAGTCCCGCCAGCGCGGCCGGGCCAGCACCGCCAGCGGGGTCAGCCAGAGCACGTACTGCGGCGAGTACACCTTGTTGGTCAGCACGAACGCGGCGACCACCAGGAAGGCCAGCTGGGCGAAGCGCGGCCGGCGCGGGGCGCTGATCGCCAGCCAGCCGATCGCCAGGCAGCTGAGCACCAGCAGGACGGAGATCCAGGTGTTCAGGCTCTCCAGGTGCCGGCCGTCGCGCACCGCCTGCATCAGGATCAGCCAGAACGAGCCGTAGTCCTCGGTGCGCACCTGGCTGAAGCTGTAGAAGGTCAGCCAGCCCTTCCAGTTCGCCAGCATGATCGGCACGTTGACGATCAGCCAGGAGCCGGCCGCACCGCCGAACACCAGCCCGAAGTCCCGCCACTTGCCGGTCCGCAGGCACAGCACCAGCAGCGGGCCGAGCAGCAGCAGCGGATAGAGCTTGGCGGCGGTGGCCAACCCGATGAACACACCCGCCAGCACCGCCCTGCCGCCGGCCCAGTACGCCATCGCCACGGCGGCCAGCGCCACCGCCAGCAGGTCCCAGTTGATGGTGGAGTCCAGCGCCAGGCACGGCGCCAGCGCGAACAGCAGCGCGTCCCACGGGCGGCGGCGGTGGGTGCGGGAGACGGCGACCACCGCGATCACCGCGCAGATCAGCAGCATGCCGGCGTTGACCAGCCAGAACCACTGCTCGCGGCTCATCATGTCGCCGTTGTGGGTGGTCAGCCAGGCCGCGATCTGGATGAACAGACCGGTCAGCACCGGGTACTCCAGGTACTGCATGTCCGCCGAGCCCTGCGGGATCGGGTCCAGGTACGGCCGGCTGCCGTCCGCGAAGCCGCGCGCCGAGAACAGGTGCGGGATGTCGCTGTAACAGGCGTGCGTGTACTGGCTGGTGGCGCCGAAGAACCAGCCGTCGCTGTAGCACGCGGCCTTCTGGAACAGGCCCAGCAGGAAGACGACGACGACCGTCACCGCGAGGAACCTGGCGGGCGTCCACCAGGACACCCCGAGCAGCGCCCGACGCCCGGGAGGGCCGCCCAGCAGCTCGCTGCCGGCCTCCGCGACCGGGTCCTCGTCCGCGGGCACCACCACGGTGTTGGGCAGCGGCCCCGCGGCCGGAGCCGGTCCGGGCGCTGAGGTCTCGTCACGCAGGCTGGACGTCATGGCGCACATACTGCCGCACCCTCGCCCGCAACCGAAGAGGGGCACAGGATCGCCGTTCGCGATCCGGTGCCCCTCTGTCCGGGTATCGGGTGGTGCGCCCTACTGGCCCATCAGCCCGACCAGGTTGCCCGCGCCTCCGCCGCCCGGCGGCGCGCTCGGACTGCCGCTGGCGCTCTCACTCGGGCTCTTGCTCGGCCTGGACGACCGGCTCGGCCCGCCGCAGTTGCCGGTGCCCGGCTGGCAGGTCGAACTGCCGCTCGCCGACGGCGAGTTCGAGCCCTCCGGGGAGTGCGTGGTGGTCGGCTCGGTGGAGGTGCTCGGCTGCTCCACGGGCGCGGAGGACGAAGCCGACGCGGGAGCCGACGGGCTGACCGGCGCGCCCGAGGAGTCCACCTGGGTGCCCCACGGCGCGGGGTTCGGGAAGTCCTGGATCGGCTTGTCCTTCAGGACGATCTTCATGTAGCGGGTGAAGATGTCGGTCGGGAAGTCACCACCGTGCACGGACTCGTGGCTCGCGGTGCCGTTCAGCGACAGCAGCTTGGGGTTGCCCGCCTCCTCGCGCCACATGCCGACCGCGGTGGACAGCTCCGGGGTGTACCCCACCCACCAGGCCGAGGTGCCGGCGTCGGTGGTGCCGGTCTTGCCCGCCACCGGCCGTCCGAGCGTGTTGGTCTTCTTGCCGGTGCCGTTCTTCGCCACGTTCTCCAGCACGTCGGTGATGTTGTCGGCGACCGCCTGCTCCAGCACCTTCTTCGGCTGGCTCTTGGTGAAGTTCGGCAGCTCCTGGCCGTCGGCGAGCACCTTCGACACCGAGTACGGGTCGTGCTGCTGACCGCGGGCCGCGAACACCGAGTAGGCCGAGGCCATCCGGATCGAGCTCGGGTGCGAGGTGCCCAGCGGGAAGGTGATGGTCGAGGACGGCTCCAGGCTGCTGGGCAGGATGCCCAGTTCGATGGCCATCTTCTCCACGGTCTTGCCGCCGACGTCCTGGCCGAGCTGCACGAACGGGACGTTGTACGAATTCTGCATGGCCTTCTTCAGCGACACGTAGCCGGGCGTGCCCGGGCCGTCGTTGCGCTGCTTGTACGGCTTGCCGTCGTCGCCGGTCAGCGGCTTGCCGTCCTTGGAGTAGATCGGCGACAGGTTGTCCGCGAGGTACAGCGAGTCCGGGTTGATCTGGGTCGGCTGACCGCTGGTGCTCTTGGTCTGCACGCCGTACTGCATCGCGGCGGCCAGCACGAACGGCTTGAAGGTCGAGCCGACCGGGACCTTGGAGTCCGCGTTGTTGCTGTAGTGGCCCTTCTCGATGCCGTCGCCGCCGTAGAGCGCCACGATCGCACCGTTGCTGGGGTCCACCGAGGCGGCGCCGACCTGGACGAACTTGTCGGCCTCGCGCTTGGACGTGTCCAGCGACTCGCTCTTGACCTGGTCCACGGCCGTCTTCAGGGCATCCACCTTGTCCTTCTCGAAGGTGGTGTAGATCTGGTAGCCGCCGCGGTTCAGCTTGGCCTCGGTGATGCTCTTGTCCTTGGCCATGACGAACTGGTTGGCGGTCTCCACCAGGTAGTAGACCTCGCCCTGCATGCTGACCGGGGCCTTCACCTCGATCGGCTCCGGGAACTTCGGCCCGCACTTGGCGCGCTCCTCGGCGGTGATCGCCTTGGTGACCACCATCCGGTCCAGGACGTACTCCCAGCGCTCCTGCATCCGGTCGTGGTTGGCCTGGTTCAGGGTCGGGTCGTACAGCGCCGCACCCTTCAACAGGCCTGCCAGCATGGCGCCCTGACAGACGTCCACCTTGCTGGCGTCTACCCCGTAGTAGGCCTGCGCGGCGGCCTGGATGCCCGTCGCGCCGCGGCCGTACCAGCTGGTGTTCAGGTATCCGGTGAGGATCTCGTCCTTGTCGTCCGCGATCTTCAACGCGATGATGAATTCCTTGGCCTTGCGGCTGAGCGTCTGCTCCTGCGACAGGTAGACGTTCTTCACGTACTGCTGCGTGATGGTCGAGCCGCCCTGGGTCTCGCCGCCGGTCGCCATGTTGTAGACGGCGCGGGCGATGCCCTTGGGGTCGATGCCGCGGTCGGTGCGGAAGGTCTCGTTCTCGGCGGCTATCACCGCGTCCTGCGCCGGGCGGCTGATCTGCGAGAGCTCCACCCACTGCTTGTTGGTGTCGCCCTTGCGGGCCATCTCGGTGCCGTCGGCCCAGTAGTAGATGTTGTTCTGGAGCTTGATGGAGTCCTTCGCGTTCGGCACCGGTACCAGCGCGAACGCGGCGCCTATCGCGGCCACGCCGCCGCCGAAGAAGATCAGGAACAGGCTCAGCAGCTGCTTCCAGGACGGCATCCAGCGCTTGAAGCCGGACTTGCCGAAGCGCGGGTAGTCGATCAGCCGCTTCTTGCCTGGTTTGCCGTTGCGGCCGTCGCTCCGACCGTTCGGCGGGCCGTCCGAACGGCCGCCGCCACCACCGCCCTTGCGGCCCTGCTTGCGCATCTCCGCCCGGGTCAGCCGGGGCTGCTGGGCAGTCTCCCGGGGACCACGACGAGGGCCGGGGCCCGGCCCGGGACCGCCCGGGCCGCCGGGCGCCGACTCGCGCGCGTAGTCGGGTGCGCCCTCGACCGGGCTGCCGTAGGCATACGGACGCCCGGCGGACGCCCGCCTGGAGGGCGGCTGCTCGCCCCCGGGGTTGGCCGACCTTCGCCGGTGTTCGCTCATCTGTCAGCAGCCTCTCCGTCAGGGTGCACAGGCGACAGGGTACGGCTCCCGGAAAGGTGTCCAATCGGGCATTGGCAGCCAACCTGGACGAACCGGCCCCGTTTTATTGCACGGTCGTTGCTCACAGGCCTTGTGATCGCGGTTACGCGTGCCCCCCTTGCTCCTTTCGTGACCCAGGGTTACTGTTGCCGATATATCGAGCCGATACATCGGCGCGACACATCGGCCCGGCATACCCGGCGGGCCGGCCAGGCATCCGAAGAGCAGGACCTCGTCACGGAAGGAGGAAGGCGGCATGAGCCGACGCTCCGGCGTCCTCGAATTCGCCGTCCTCGGCCTGCTCCACGACGCCCCCATGCACGGCTACGAACTGCGCAAGCGGCTCAACGTCCTGCTGGGTTCGTTCCGGGCCTTCTCCTACGGAACGCTCTACCCCTGCCTGAAGAGCCTGGTCGCCCAGGGTTTCCTGGTCGAGGACAACCCGGACGTCGAGTACGTCCCGGCCACCGCGCTCAACGGCAAGCGGTCGAAGATCGTCTACCGGCTCTCCGCCGACGGCAAGCAGCGCTTCGAGGAGCTGCTCGCCGAGTCCGGGCCGGACGCCTGGGAGGACGAGCACTTCGGCGTCCGCTTCGCCTTCTTCGGCCAGACCGACCGGGCGGTCCGGATGCGCGTGCTGGAAGGCCGCCGCAGCCGGCTGGAGGAGCGGCTGGAGCGGATGCGCAGCTCGATCGCGCGCACCCGTGAGCGCTTCGACGACTACACCCTCGAACTCCAGCGCCACGGCCTGGAGTCCGTGGAACGCGAGGTCCGCTGGCTCAACGAGCTGATCGAGACCGAGCGCGCCACCAGAAACGGACGCGGCCCCGCGTCCCCCCCAACTTCGGACGGCCGTGGCCCGGCCGCCGGGTCCTCGGACCCGCCCGAGCCACCGTACGACCGCCCGGGGCGCTCCTGACCGGAGCGCTGAGCAGCACCGCGCCGGCCTTGCCGCCGCTCGCGGCGAGGCGTGGGCGCCCCGTGCGCCCGTCAGACAGTCAGAACAGATGTGGAACGAGTGCCGCCACACCACGGCGACCCTCATGAGATTCAGGGAGCAACCGGAATGGGTTCGGTTCGCGTAGCCATCGTCGGCGTGGGCAACTGCGCCGCCTCGCTGGTGCAGGGTGTCGAGTACTACAAGGACGCCGACCCGGCCGGTAAGGTCCCCGGCCTGATGCACGTCCAGTTCGGCGACTACCACGTGAAGGACGTCGACTTCGTCGCCGCCTTCGACGTGGACGCCAAGAAGGTCGGCTTCGACCTGGCCGACGCCATCGGCAACAGCGAGAACAACACCATCAAGATCTGCGACGTGCCGCCGACCGGCGTCACCGTCCAGCGTGGCCACACCCTCGACGGCCTGGGCAAGTACTACCGGGAGACCATCGAGGAGTCCGACGAGGCCCCGGTCGACGTCGTCCAGATCCTCAAGGACCGCCAGGTCGACGTCCTCGTCTGCTACCTGCCGGTGGGCTCCGAGAACGCCGCCAAGTTCTACGCCCAGTGCGCCATCGACGCCAAGGTCGCCTTCGTGAACGCCCTCCCGGTGTTCATCGCCGGCACCAAGGAGTGGGCCGACAAGTTCACCGAGGCCGGTGTCCCGATCGTCGGCGACGACATCAAGTCCCAGGTCGGCGCGACCATCACGCACCGCGTGATGGCCAAGCTGTTCGAGGACCGCGGTGTCATCCTCGAGCGCACCATGCAGCTGAACGTCGGCGGCAACATGGACTTCAAGAACATGCTTGAGCGCGAGCGCCTGGAGTCCAAGAAGATCTCCAAGACCCAGGCCGTCACCTCGCAGATCCGCGACCGTGAGCTGGGCGCGAAGAACGTCCACATCGGCCCGTCCGACTACGTCGCGTGGCTCGACGACCGCAAGTGGGCGTACGTCCGCCTCGAAGGCCGCGCGTTCGGCGACGTCCCGCTGAACCTCGAGTACAAGCTCGAGGTCTGGGACTCCCCGAACTCGGCCGGTGTCATCATCGACGCCGTCCGCGCCGCGAAGATCGCCAAGGACCGCGGCATCGGCGGCCCGATCCTCTCCGCGTCCTCGTACTTCATGAAGTCCCCGCCGGTTCAGTACTTCGACGACGAGGCCAAGGAGAACGTCGAGAAGTTCATCCGCGGCGAGGTCGAGCGCTGAGCGCAAGCGAAGCCTGCTCGCTGTAGCACCGAGCGCTGAGCATTGACGTTTCGTCACGCTCGAACGGAGGGCCGTCCCGCACCCGCGGGGCGGCCCTCCGCCGCGCTCAGGACCAGGCCTCGTTCCAGGTGACCGGCCCGACCACGCCGTCCACCGTCAGCCCGTGCCGCTGCTGGAAGGCCCGGCAGATCTGCGCCGAGGCCGGCCCGTACCACCCGTCGGCGGTGATCGCCCAGCCGCGCCAGGCCAGTCGTCGCTGCCAGGTCAGCACGTCGTCGCCGTGCAGCATCGGCGACTGCATCCGCAGGTACCGCCCGGGCCACCGCGGCGCCCCGGACGGCGGCGTGGTCGGCTGCCCGGACGTCCGCGCCGCCGGAACGCCCCCGAGCGCCGGATCCGCCGACACCGTCCCCTCCGGAAACGCCGGCACCCCGTACCCGTACGGCGACCCGGCCCCCCGCCGCGCCCGCGTCTTCCGGTACACCCCGTCCCCCTCGGTGGAGCCGGAGTCGTTGGTGTTGTGGGTCGGGATGAAGTCGTCGGTGACGAACAGCCGCGAGGGCGCGGAGACCGCGATGCACTGCACCTCTTCGTCGCGCACGTACTCGACCAAGACCACCTTGCGGGCCCAGGCCGCGTTGCGCGGGACGTAGCGCTCGGCCTTGCGGCTCAACCGGAACGGGTTGAAGTGCGGCATGTTGATGTTCTGGACCCGGTGGGCGTCCTTGGCCGGCGTCCGGCTCGGCTGCTGCGGCGCGGTGTAGTGAACCCCGGTCTTCACGTTCACCGCCGCCCGGCCGCCGAGCGAGCGGACCAGTTCCTGCACGTCACGGGCCAGCCGCTCGGAGGCCGAGCTGAACTCGATCCGTCCGTCCACGTCGATGTGGCCGTCGGCGTCCATCAGTCCCCGCAGCAGAGCCAGCCGGTCCTTGATGTCCGCCATCAGGTAGCGGGCGGGCAGGAACTTCCGGTCGGCGGTGGATCCCCAGAGGCCGAGTGCGCGCAGCTCCTCGATCAGTCGGTTGCCGCCGCGCGCCCCGCTTCCGACGATGCGCCAGTTGCCCGGTACGGCATGGTCCTTCGCGATGTGCGCCACCAGCCGGTGGCCGGCCGGCAGCGCCTCCGCCACGGCGGCGACGAGCTCGGGCTCGACGCTGGTGAAGGTCAGGCCGGTGTTGCTCATCCCGCCGTCGCCGATCAGCAGCCCCAGCAGGTAGGGGTCGATCGGGAGGGGTTCGGCGGTCTGCTGGTACTCGACCGGTTCGAGGAGCGGGACGCGGACCCGGCAGCCGGGCCGGGCGACCAACTCGGCGAGTTCCAGGGTGGTGACCACCCGAGGGTGGGCCCGCCCGTCGATCTCGACCTGCCAGAGGTGCTCGTTGCACGCCTCGGCGCTGGAGCCGTCCTGGAGCGTGATCCGGTGGACCGGCCGCACGCCCTTCGGATAGACGCCGCGAACGCGGGACGGTCGGCCCTGCGGGTCGATGACCGGATCGCCGACCCGGAGCTCGCCCATCCTGCGGTAGCCGGTGGGCGTCAGGACGCCGGCGTGCAGCGGAAGGGCGTTCCCCTCCACCGTCCAGATGGTGTTCGCGTCGTAGGCGTAGACGACGCCGGTGTGGTCGCCGCCGTCGTCGCCGAGGTAGAAGGGGCCGCCGAGGACGGGGTAGGGGGTCCAGCGGTCGTGGCGGCGCCACCAGGCGACGGCTTCGAGGCAGGACGCCGTCATGGGCCAGAGGTTGTCCATGCCGGTGCGGTGGGCGGCCCAGGCCTGGAAGGTGGCGCACCAGGGTTGGCCGTCGGACCATTCGAGGCCGGGCGTTTCCTCGCTGTATCGCTGGCGGTTGTTCCAGGTGCCGTCGGCGCTCCGGCCTTCGTGGTAGCCGACCTGGCCGAGCAGAAGAGCAGTGAACTCGTCTCGCATGGGGAGCCTCCCGTCGTTCCGAGATGGTTCTTCCCCGGTGAGTGCGCAACGACCTCGATGTGGCGAGGTCACCGGTGGTGCGGAAGCGCGCGGGGGGCGCGCGTCGCTCGAAGTTGGCGGATGTTTCACGTGAAACACCGTCGGCGTCGTGGCACCCTTGGCGGGTGATCACCGAACGGCCCCCGCGCGAGGCCACCCTGCGGGGTCTGCTGCACGGCACCGGTTTTCGGCGGCTGCTGACGGTGCGCCTGCTCTCGCAGCTGTCGGACGGGGTGTTCCAGGTCTCGCTGGCCGCGTACGTGATCTTCTCACCGGAGCACCAGTCCTCCCCCGCCGACATCGCCGCGGTGCTGGCGGTGATGCTGCTGCCGTTCTCGGTGATCGGTCCGTTCGCCGGAGTGCTGCTGGACCGCTGGCGCCGCCGGCAGGTGCTGCTGATGGGCAATCTGGCCCGGTTCGGGCTGGGCCTGGTGACGGCGGCGCTGCTGCTCGGCCGGGCCCCGGACTGGATGTTCTTCGCGGCGGCGCTGCTGGTGACGGCGCTCAACCGGTTCATCCTGGCCGGCCTGTCCGCCTCGCTGCCCCGGGTGGTGGCCCCGTCCGACCTGGTCACCGCGAACGCCCTCTCGCCGACCCTGGGCACGGTCGCGGCGGCCTCCGGCGGCCTCGTCGGCTTCCTGGTGCACCAGGTGATGCCGCCCGGCCGGAACGCCGACGCCGTCCTGGTGACGCTCGCGGCGCTGCTCTACCTCTCCGCCGCACTGGCCGCCCGCCGGATCGCACCGGACGCCCTCGGCCCCGAGCTGCACGACGAACTCCCGGCCCTGCGCCAGGCGTTGGCCACCGCCTGGCACGACCTGCTGGCCGGACTGCGGCACCTGGTGCGGGACTGCCGGCCGGCCGTGCGGGCGCTGGCCGCCGTCACCCTGGCGCGGTTCTGCTACGGGGTGCTGATCGTGGTGGTGCTGATGCTCTCCCGGTACACCTTCAACAGCGCGACGGACAGCGCCGGCGGCCTGGCCAGCCTGGGCCGGGCGGTGGGCCTTTCCGCGGTGGGCTTCTTCGCGGCGGCGGTGATCAGCCCGTGGTGCACCCGGAAGCTGGGCCTGGCCGGCTGGATGACGGTGTGCCTGGCCGGCGCGGCGGTGTTCGTCCCCGCGCTGGGGCTGGCCTTCCGGGAGGTCCCGGCGATGGTCGCGGCGCTGCTGCTGGGCGTGGTCACCCAGGGCACCAAGATCTGCGCGGACACCCTGGTGCAGGAGTCGGTGGAGGACGAGTACCGCGGCCGGATGTTCGCCGTCTACGACGTCCTGGTCAACGTGGCGTTCGTCGCGGCCGCCGGGGTGACCGCCCTGGTGCTGCCGCTCAACGGCCGCTCGGCGCCGGTGGTGCTGGGCCTCGCCGGGCTGTACGCGCTCGGCGCGGTGCTGTACTTCCGGGGCGCAAGCCGGACCTGACGGGGATTCTGGCGCTAGGGTCGTGGGCGCACGGCACGCCTTCGTCGCTCTGGGGGAACAACAGATGAGCACTCCGCCGCCGCCCGGCCCGTACGGCCAGCCCGGCCCGTACGGGCAACCCGGCCAACCCGGCCAGCCCGGCCCGTACGGCCAGCAGCCGCCCGCCTACGGCCAGCCGCCCGCGTACGGCCAGCCCTCCGGCTACGCGCAGCCCCCGGCCTACGGTCAGCAGCCGGCCTCCGGCTACGCCCAGCCGGCGCCCGCGTACGGCCAGCCGCCCGCCCCGGGTCAGCCGCCCGCCTACGGCCAGCAGGCCCCCGCCTACGGTCAACCGCCCACGGGCGACGGGCAGTTGCCCGCCTGGGGCCAGCAGCCGCCGCCCGCCAAGCCGCTCAGCCGTCGCTCGAAGGTCCGCCAGGTGGGCGTCGGCCTGGGCCTGATCGGCGTGGTCGTCGGCGGCCTGCTCGCGTTCTACGCGCTGACCGGCGGGAGCAACAAGGGCGCGAACGTCGGCGACTGCATGTCCGCCAAGCACAAGACGGTGGACTGCACCGCGAGCGACGCCAACTGGAAGGTCGTGGGCCGCCACACCGGCCTCATCAGCAGCTACGACTGCGCCAAGGAACACCCGGGGACGACCCCCTACGACAGCCAGTACCGGTCGAAGAAGAGGACGACCAAGTACCGGCTCTGCCTCAGCCCGCTGAGCGGCGCGCCCAAGCCCTCCACCAGCAAGCGCTGAGCGGACGTCAGTCCTTCGGCTGCTCCGTCCACCACTCGCGCAGCGCGGCGACGGCCTCGTCGTGCTCCATCGGGCCGTTCTCCAGGCGCAGTTCGAGCATGTGCTTGTAGGCCCGGCCGACCGCCGGCCCCGGGCGCAGGCCGAGCAGCTGCATGATCTCGTTGCCGTCCAGCGCGGGCCGGATCGCGTCCAGCTCCTCCTGCGCCTGGAGGGCGGCGATCCGCTCCTCCAGCGAGTCGTAGGTGCGGGCCAGCGCGGCGGCCTTGCGCTTGTTGCGGGTGGTGCAGTCGGAGCGGGTCAGCTTGTGCAGGCGCTCCAGCAGCGGGCCGGCGTCGGTGACGTAGCGGCGCACCGCGGAGTCGGTCCACTCGCCGCCGCCGTAGCCGTGGAAGCGCAGGTGCAGCTCGACCAGCTTGGACACCTCGTTGATCAGCTCGTTCGAGTACTTGAGCTCGCGCATCCGCTTGCGGGTCAGCTTCGCGCCGACCACCTCGTGGTGGTGGAAGGAGACCCGGCCGTCGGACTCGAAGCGGCGAGTGCGGGGCTTGCCGATGTCGTGCAGCAGCGCGGCGATCCGCAGCACCAGGTCGGGGCCGTCGGTCTCCAGCGCGATGGCCTGCTCCAGGACGGTCAGCGAGTGCTCGTAGACGTCCTTGTGCCGGTGGTGCTCGTCACTCTCCAGGCGCAGCGCCGGGAGTTCGGGCAGCACGTACTCGGCGAGGCCGGTGTCGACCAGCAGGCGCAGGCCCTTGACCGGGTGGTCGGCGAGCAGCAGCTTGTTGAGCTCGGCCTGGACGCGTTCGGCGGAGACGATGGTGATCCGCTCGGCCATCGCGGTCATCGCGGCGACCACCTCGGGCGCCGGTTCGAAGTCGAGCTGGGCGGCGAAGCGGGCGGCCCGCATCATCCGCAGCGGGTCGTCGGAGAAGGACTCCTCGGGGGTGGCGGGGGTGCGCAGCACCCGGGCCTCCAGGTCGTCCAGGCCGTGGTGCGGGTCGACGAAGCCGCGGCCGGGCAGGTCGACGGCCATCGCGTTGACGGTGAAGTCGCGGCGCACCAGGTCCTGCTCGATGGAGTCGCCGTAGCTGACCTCGGGCTTGCGGGAGCTGCGGTCGTAGGCCTCGCTGCGGTAGGTGGTGATCTCGATCAGGAACGAGCCCTCGGGGGTGTCCTTGCGCGCGCCGACGGTGCCGAAGGCGATGCCGACGTCCCAGACCGCGTCGGCCCAGCCCTTGACCAGCTTGAGGATCTGCTGCGGGCGGGCGTCGGTGGTGAAGTCGAGGTCGTTGCCGAGCCGGCCGAGCAGGGCGTCCCGTACCGAGCCGCCGACCAGCGACAGCCGGTGGCCGGCGTCCTGGAAGCGGCGGGCGATCTCGTCGGCGACCGGGGAGACCCGAAGCAGTTCCTGCAGGCCGAGGGTCTGCGCCTCGGTCAGGCCCGGCAGGGCGATCCGGTCGGCGGAGCTGGAATGATTGGTGCTGGACGCATTGGCAGTGGACACGGCTCACAAGGGTACGTGCCCGCCCTGCCCCGCCGCCCTCCCGTTTCGTTCGCCCCGCCCGCTCCTCAGCTTCCGGCCCGCAACACTGCCGGCCGCACAGCGTCGTTACCATGCCGGGTGAACGCTCCTTGTCGGAGACCGCCGGGGGTCGGGCGGGGCCGCGTCGGTGCGTGGGTCGATCGAGACGATCAGGAACGGCGAGGACGCGCGTGGACGAGCGGACCGGGCGGGGCGCGGCAGGGGCCGAGCGCCGCGGACGGTGGGCGGGCCGGCTGGCCAGGAGCACCGCCGCCCTGCTGACAGGCGGGCTGGTCGGGGCCTTCGCGACCGCCCCGGCGGCGGCGGCCGGGGGCACCGCGATGGTGACCGCGGCGGGCGACTACCCGGCGGCGGTGCGGATCGACACCGTGCAGGTCGGCACCGCGGCTCCGAGAATCGCGCGCGAGAACGACACCGTCACGATCACCGGCAAGGTCACCAACTCCGGCTCGGAGAAGCTGAAGGCGCCGAAGGTCATGGTGCGGGTCCCGTCCGCGGGCAAGCCGATGCTGGCGACCCGCAGCGACATCGACCTGATGGGCTCGTGGTCCACACCGAGCACCAAGGACGGCACGCCGCTGGACGGCCCGGCGCAGGAGATCGGCGACCTGGAGCCGGGGCAGAGCAAGGACTTCAGCCTCCCCGTCGCGGTGTCCGCGCTGAACGCCAAGGAGACCGGCAGCTACGAGCTGGCGGTGGACCTCTGGGGCAGCACCGGCGACGAGAAGCAGCACCCGCTGGGCATCGCCCGCACCTACCTGCCGGTCCAGGGCCGCACCACCGCCCAGCCGTCCAAGGTCTCGGTGGTGTGGCCGCTGACCCACTCGCCGGTGCTGGTCGCGCAGACCATGCCGGACCAGGACCAGACGCCGGTGCTGCGCGACGACAGCCTGGTCGGCGAGCTGACCGGTGACGGGCGGCTGAACCAGCTGGTCGAGATCGGCAAGACCATGCCGGGCCTGACCTGGGCGATCGACCCGGACCTGCTGGACACCGTGTTCGCGATGACCAGGCCGTACCGGGTGCAGAAGCCCGGCACCTCCGGCGAGTCGGCGCGCGAGGACAACACCGTGCCGGGCACCGGCCGCGACGCGGCGACGGCCTGGCTGAACAACCTGCGGCACGCGGTGGCGGCGCAGCCGGACTCCGAGGTGGTGTCGCTGCCGTACGCCGACCCGGACCTGGCGTCGATCGCGCACAACGGCGCCGGGCTGAACGGCGTGGACGCCGCGCTGCGCAAGGCGATGACGGCCGGCCAGGTGACCTCCGAGTCGCGGCTGGCGGTGAACACCCGCTCCGACGTGGCCTGGCCGTACCGGGGCCTGCTGGACCAGCGCACGGCCGCGGTGGCGGGCGCGGCGGGCGGCCGGCTGGTGCTGGTCAACGGCGCGTCGATGCCGGAGTCCGACAAGCTGACGTACACGCCGAACGCGGCGCGGCCGATCGGCAACGGGCAGACCGCGGTGGTCTCCGACGCCGTCCTCGCCTCGCTGTTCCAGGGCGACCTGAAGACCGAGCAGGACCGCACCGCGGCGGAGCAGCGGTTCCTGGCCGAGACCCTGGCGATCGCCCACCAGGAGCCGGAGCACCCGCGCGGCGTGCTGGTGCTGCCGTCCCGCTCGCTGACCGTGGGCACCGCGCAGGCGCTGCACGACTCGATGGCGGCGGCCACCGGCAACGGCGGCCCGGTGGCCCCGGTGTCGCTGCAGAAGGTCGCCGACCTGCCCGCCGACCCGGCCGCCAACACCAACGTCCCGAACGACTACCCGGGCGAGGCCACCGCCGGTGAGCTGTCCAGCGCCGAGATCCACGCCACCATGGGCCTGCAGGACGGCGTGGACCAGCTGATGCTGATCCTCACCCAGCCGGAGCGGGTGCGCGGCCCGTTCAGCGCCGCCATGGTGCGGTCGATGTCCACCAGCTGGCGCGACCAGCAGAAGGTCGGCAGCGACTACCGGGCGGGCGTGCAGCACTACCTGGACAACCTGAAGTCGGCGGTCCGGGTGCCGAAGAAGAGCACCGTGACGCTGCCCGGCGACAACGCGACGCTGCTGATCAGCGTGAAGAACGACCTCACCCAGGGGGTCGGCAACCTGGAGCTGCGGGTCTCCTCGGTCCAGCCGAACCGCCTCAACGTGGGCGAGAACCAGCCCGTGGTGCTGGACGCCACCACCGCCCGCACCTTCCGCTTCCCCGCCGAGGCCCAGGTCAACGGCCAGGTCCTGGTGACCGCCGAGCTGTGGACCACCGGCCCGAACGCCCAGCGCTACGGCGAGCCGGTGGAGTTCACCGTCGACGTCACCTCGGTGGCCAGCGGTGTGACCTACGTGATCGCCGGCGGCACCGCGCTGATGATCCTCGCCGGAATCCGGTTCTACCTGCAGCGCAAGAAGCGCCGGGCGGCCGGCGAGGTCGACGAGGACCCGGACCGCCCGCTGTCGGGCGGCGACAACGGTGACGGCGACGGCGACGGCGGTGCCGACGGCGGCAAGGACGCCGGTGAGGACCCGGCTGGCGGCGCCGGCGGGCCGGCCGACGCGGAGCCCCCGTCCGACCGGGATGTCACCGATCGGGTCTCCGGTGATGAGAAGGTGGATCACTGACGCGCCTCACCCCCCGGGCGCACATCCCCCCTCTCTGACGTGGATTGGTGGCATGAACGAGCGGAGCGAGCGAGCAACCCAGGACCAGGGCGGAGGTAGGCCCCAGGACCGCGCCGCCGCCCCCGCCGGGTCCACCGCCGACTGGTACGTCGCCGACACCTACGCCCGTGACCCGTACGCCGCCGAGGCGTACGGGGGCGCGGACCCGTACGGCGAGGTCGAGCTGCCGGACGCCGTCCCGGGCGCTCTCCCGGACGCGGACGTCCGGGACGCACAGGACGTCCAGGACGCCCCGGAGGGCTCGGCGGCGGTGCCGGGCCAGCCCAGGCGCGACGTCGAGGACACCCTGCAGCTGACCGCGCCGGCCCCGCGCTGGGCGTCGATCGCCGCCGAGGTGGCCGCGGAGGCCGCCGAGCCGGCCGGGTCGCCCCGGGACACCGGGACCACCGAGTACGTCGGCGTGGAGACCCTGCTGGCGGCCCCGGAGCAGGCCCCGCCCGCGTCGGAGGCCGACCCGGAGCCCGCGTCGGCGCCCGCGCCCGAGGAGGCTCCGGAGCCCGCGCGCGCCCTCGGCCCCGAGCCGGCCCCGGCTGCGGGCGGGCGCCACCCGTACGTGCCGCCGATCGAGTTCGACCCGCCGCTGTCCGAGGAGGAGGCGGTGCTGCGGGCCGACGCCGCCGTGCTGGAGGCCGACGCCGCCGCCGCACCGATCGCCCCCGCCACGGGCGAACCCGCTGCCGCCCCGGGCGGGCCCACCGGCAGCGGCGGCGCCGGCAAGGTCGCCGGGCTGCTGAACTCCAGCGCCATCATGGCCGCCGGCACCCTGGTCTCCCGGGGCACCGGCTTCCTGCGCACCATGGTGATCGCCGCCGCGATCGGCGTCGCCTCCATGGGCGACTCGTACAACGCCGCCAACACGCTGCCCACCCTGCTGTACATCCTGATCGGCGGCGGCGCGCTGAACGCGGTGTTCGTGCCGCAGCTGGTGCGCAGCATGAAGAACGACGAGGACGGCGGCACCGCCTACGCCAACCGGCTGCTGACCCTGGTGGTCACCGGCCTGGCGGGCGTGGTGTTCGTCGCGGTGCTGGCCGCGCCGGTCCTGGTGCAGCTGATCTCGCACGCGCTGATGCGCGACCAGCAGAGCGCCGAGACCACGGTCGCGCTGGCCCGGTACTGCCTGCCGACCATCTTCTTCATGGGCGTGCACGTGGTGATGGGCCAGATCCTCAACGCGCGCGGCCGGTTCGGCGCGATGATGTGGACGCCGGTCCTGAACAACATCGTGGTGATCTTCACCTTCGCGATGTACATCGGCGTGTACGGCACCTTCCAGCACACCGAGGTCACCCCGCAGACGATCTCCCCCGAGGGCGTCCGGCTGCTCGGCATCGGCACCATGCTGGGCCTGGCCGTGCAGGCGCTGTCGATGATCCCGTACCTGCGGGCGGCGGGCTTCGCGTTCCGGCCGCGCTTCGACTGGCGCGGGCACGGCCTGGGCAAGGCCGCCCGCCTCGCCAAGTGGACCTTCCTGTTCGTGCTGGCCAACCAGGCCGGCTTCCTGGTGGTGACCCAGCTGGCCACCGCCTCCGGCAAGGCCGCCGAGCAGGACGGCCACCTCGGCGTCGGCCTGGCCGCGTACTCCAACGCGCTGCTGATCTGGCAGCTGCCGATGGCGGTGATCACCGTCTCGGTGATGAGCGCCGTCCTCCCCCGGCTGGCCCGGGCCGCCGCCGACCAGGACGCCGGGGCGGTCCGCGACGACCTCTCCTACGGCCTGCGCACCTCGGCGGTGGCGATCGTCCCCGCGGCGTTCCTGTTCCTGTCGCTGGGCCCGGTGATCGGCTCCTCGATCTACGGCCTGGGCAACGGCGGCGCGGTCGCCAGCGGCACCACCGCGGTCGGCTACATGCTCTCCGCGTTCGCCCTCGGCCTGATCCCCTACTCGGTGCAGTACGTGCTGCTGCGCGGCTTCTACGCCTACGAGGACACCCGCACCCCGTTCTCCAACACCGTCTGGGTCGCGCTCACCCAGGCCGCCGCGGCGGTGCTGTGCTGGCTGCTGCTGCCCGCGCAGTGGGCGGTGACCGGCATGGCGCTCGGCTACGGCCTGTCCTACGCGGTCGGCGTGTTCGTCGCGGTGCCGAAGCTGAAGGCCCGGATCGGCGGCCTGGACACCGCCCGGATCACCAAGACCTACGTCCGGCTGGCGATCGCCTCGCTGCCCGCCGCCGTGGTCGGCCTGGCCGTCGAGTTGCTCGCCCTGCGCGTGCTGGACGGCTGGATCGGCAACGTCCTGACGCTGCTGGCGGCGGCCGTCGTCCAGCTCGCGGTGTTCCTGCTGCTGGCCCGCCGGATGCGCATCGAGGAGCTCAACGCCCTCACCGGAATGGTCCGCCGGCGGCTCGGCCGCTGACCGGGCCGGCCGGTCGCGGGTTGACGCCACGTCACCCGGAGTACTGACGATCCGTCGAGGACTCAGTCCGCCCACGGTGGGCCGGAGTCGGGGCGAACCCCCGATTCCGGCCCATTCGTCTGCGGTTCGCCCCGATGTGTGTAAGGAGGCAACCCCTCGGCACTCTCAGCGGTCGTACCAGGGTGCCGGGAGTGGGCACAATTGACCTTGCAGCACGGCCGACCACTCCGGCAGCGGCTCGTCGACCGTCCCGGCCCGATCCGGGACGACACAAGGGGAGGCAGGACCACGGTGGCTGACGGCACCAAGGCGATCGTCGACACGTCCGAGACGGACGGGGCGGCGACCGAGGCCGCGCCCGGAACCTCGCAGCGCGACACCGGACCCGACCGCGGCCGCGCCGCCCGGGGCTCCGCCGAAGGCGCGGTGAAGAGCACCGCGAACGGCTCCCCGAAGAACTCCGCGAAGGCGAAGAACTCCTCGAACGCGACGGGCGCCGCGACCCCGAAGGACACCGCGAGCAGCACCCCGAGGAGCACGCCCGAGGGCGCCTCCAGGAGCGGGGCGAAGGACACCCCGACCACCCCGCTGCGGCCCACCGACGCGGCCGCCGACACCCCCGAGGACGACGCCCCGCAACCGCCCGCCGACGCCACCGCCCCGCTCTCCGCCCAGGAGATCGACGCCGAGCTGTCCGCCCAGGGCGCCCGCCCCGAACGCCCCTCCCGCAGCCGCGGCGTGCGCCGCCCGCTGCCCCCCGTCGAGCCCTCCGAGCCCCCCCCGGCCACCAGCACCGAGACCCTGGACGCCGACACCGCCACCCTCCCCGCCGTCCTGCCCGCCCCCCAGCGGCACAGCGGCGACAAGATCGGCGGCCGCTACCGGCTGGAGGAGTGCATCTCCGAGTCGGACACCTTCACCAGCTGGCGCGCCGTCGACGAGAAGCTCCGCCGCGCCGTCGGCGTCCACCTGCTCTCGGCCGGCCACCGCCGCGCCAAGTCGGTGCTCACCGCCGCCCGCAGCGCCGCCCTGCTCGGCGACCCGCGCTTCGTCCAGGTACTGGACGCGGTGCAGGAGGGCGAGCTGGTCTACGTGGTCCGCGAATGGCTGCCCGGCGCCCGCGACCTCGCCGAGCTCCTCGCCGACGGCCCCCTGGAGCCCTACGACGCCTACCAGATGGTCCGCCAGGTCACCGACGCCATCGCCGCCGCCCACCAGCGCGGCCAGGCCCACCTGCGCCTCACCCCCACCTGCGTGCTGCGCACCGACGGCGGCCAGTACCGGATCAACGGCATCGCCGTGGACGCCGCCCTGCGCGGCCTGCCCACCGAGGACGCCGAACTGACCGACGTCCGCGCGATCGGCGCACTGCTGTACGCCTCGCTCACCCACCGCTGGCCCTACCCCGAGGACCGCTACGACCTCCAGGGGCTCCCCAAGGACCTCGGCTGCGTCCCGCCCGACCAGGTCCGGGCCGGCGTCCACAAGGGCCTGTCCGAACTCGCCGCCCGCATCCTGTGCGAGCCGGGTCACCGCACGCCGATCACCACCCCCGCCGAGCTGGCCGCCGCGATCGCCGAGCTGCCGAAGATCCGCCCGCCGGAGCAGCCCGCCCCGCCCGTGCTGCGCACCCCGCCCGCCGCCCGGCCGCGCTACTCCCCCGCCGCGCCCACCCAGGCCCTCCCGGTCACCGAGCCCGCGCCCGCCCCGGCGCCGCTCGCCCCCCGGCCCGCCCCGCGCCGCCGCGGCCTGCGCCTGCTGCTGAAGTGGACCGCATCGCTGGTGGCGCTGTCCGCTGTCACGGTCGGCTCCTGGCAGCTGGTCGAGCACTACAACAAGCAGGGCGGGACCTCCGCCGCCGAGAGCGCGCCCGCCCCCGACCCCACCGGCAAGGCCCCCGCCGCCACCGGCGAGAAGCTCCCCATCACGGCCGTCTCCCCGTTCAACGCGTTCGGCGACACCAACGAGCACCCCAGCGAGATCCCCAACGCCACCGACGGCAACCCGGCGACCGCCTGGACCACCCAGCGCTACAACGACCAGTTCGGCAGCTACCGGCCCGGCACCGGCCTGCTGATCGACCTCGGCTCGGCCCGCGCCGTCGGCTCGGTGGACCTCCAGTTCATCGGCGACAGCAAGGTCGAGCTGAAGGCCGCCCCGGCCGGCACCGCCACCGCGCCCAGCGCCGACGAGAGCGGCTTCCGCAGCCTCGGCGCCTCGATCGCCACCGGCTCGGGCACCAAGGTCACCCTCAAGCCGGCCTCCCCGGTCACCACCCGGTACCTGCTGGTCTGGCTCACCGGCATCCCCTCCACCGACGAGGGCTACCGCGGCAAGATCGCCGAGATCCAGGTCAACGGCTGACCGCCGCCTCTTGATCCGCCCCGCCGGATCCCCAACGATGGTGACCCACGGCCGTCCGATCGGACGGCCGGACCGCGAGGAGGGGGCGGATGGCCGAGGAGCCCACCGACGCCGAACTGCTCGCCCGGCACACGGCGGGCGACCCGGACGCCTTCGGGCTACTGGTGCACCGCCACCGCGACCGGCTCTGGGCGGTCGCGGTGCGCACCCTCGGCGACCGCGAGGAGGCCGCCGACGCGCTCCAGGACGCCATGGTCTCCGCGTTCCGCGCCGCCGCCGGCTTCCAGGGCCGCTCGGCGGTCACCACCTGGCTGCACCGCATCGTGGTCAACGCCTGCCTGGACCGCGCCCGCCGCAGCGCCGTCCGCCGCGCCGAGTCCCTCGACCAGCACCCCGGCGGCCCGCCGGAGGCCGCCCTCGGCACCAGCGAGGGCGCGGAGAGCCACGCGGTGCGCGCCGAGACCCGCCGCGAGGTGACCGACGCGCTGGCCGCACTGCCCGCCGACCAACGGGCCGCCCTGGTCCTGGTCGACATGCAGGGCTACCCCGTCGCGGAGGCCGCGCAGGTGCTCGGGGTCCCCGTCGGCACCGTCAAGAGCCGCTGCGCCCGCGGCCGCGCCCGGCTGCTGCCGCTGCTGCGGCACCTCGGCCCGGGCGATGTTCCACGTGGAACCGACGCCACCGATGTTCCACGTGGAACCGAGCCGGCGGGTGTTCCACGTGCGACCGGCCCGGCGGGTGTTCCACGTGGAACACCGCCCACGCCCCGCGCCGGGAACCCGAACCGGCCCGCCCCCGTCCCACCCACGGATCCCGCCACCGCGCTGGAAGGAGATGCGACCCCGCGATGACGCCGCACCCGCCTTCCGAGCACCCCGACCTGGACGCGCTGGCCGATCTCGCCGAGGAACTGCTGCCGCCCGAGCAGGCCGCACCGCTCCACCGCCACCTGGCCGACTGCGCCACCTGTGCCGAGGACTACGCCGCACTCCGCGGCCTCCCCGAGCTGCTCGCGGACGCCCCCGTCCCGCCGATGCCGCAGCAGGCCGCCGACCGGCTCGCCGCGGCGCTGGCCGCCGAGTCCGCCGCGCGCACCCAGACCCGCGCCGAGGACCCGCCGAAGCCCGCCGCCGCCACGGCCGCACCGTCCACGCCGTCCACGCCGTCCGCCCCGCACCGCACCGGCGGCCCCGGCGGCGCCCCGCAGGCCGCCACCGGCCCGAGCCGCCGCGCCCGGCGACGCCGCCGCACCGCCGCCCTGCTGCTCGCCACCGCCGCCGTGGCGCTCACCGCCACCGTGGGCGGCATCCTGCTCGGCCGGGACCGGCCCGCCAAGATGAACACCGCCGGCGGGGCCCCCGCCGCGGCCGACGCCTCCCGCCCGCACCCGAACGCCGACGCCGGCCACGGGCCGGAGTTCACCTCCGACGGGCTCCCGGCCCAGATCCACGCGCTGCTGGCCGCCAACTCCACCGGCCACCTCTCCGCCGCCGACCCCGGCAGCGACACCCCCGCCTGCACGCTGGCCGCCGCCGGACACCCCGACGACGCGCCGCTGACCACCGCGGCGGGCAGCTACCAGGGGCGCCCCGTGCTGGCCCTGGTGTTCCGCCCGCCCGGGGGCACCGGTCCGCTGGACGTCTACCTGGCCACCCCGGACTGCCCCGGATCGACGATCCTGCTGCACAGCACCGTCCCGGCCCCCTGATTCCTCACCCCCGCGGGCCGACCACGCCCGGACCGCGGGTGCCTGGTGCGATCGGGCCTGGGAATGCGGGAGACTGGTCAGTCGTTGTCCGGGGCGGCGGAGCAGCCGCCCTCCCCCGCGGAAGCGGGACGCCATGCGAACCAGGAGATGCAGTGAGCGACGACGTCCGTAACGTGATCATCATCGGTTCCGGCCCGTCCGGGTACACCGCTGCGCTGTACACCGCACGTGCCTCCCTCCAGCCGCTGGTGTTCGAGGGCGCGGTCACGGCCGGCGGCGCGCTGATGAACACCACCGAGGTGGAGAACTTCCCCGGCTTCCGTGACGGCATCATGGGCCCGGAGCTGATGGACAACATGCGCGCCCAGGCCGAGCGCTTCGGCGCCGAGCTGGTCCCGGACGACATCGTCGCCGTCGACCTCACGGGCGACATCAAGACCGTCACCGACTCCGAGGGCACCGTGCACCGCGCCCGCGCCGTGATCGTCACCACCGGCTCGCAGCACCGCAAGCTCGGTCTGCCGAACGAGGACAAGCTCTCCGGCCGCGGCGTCTCCTGGTGCGCGACCTGCGACGGCTTCTTCTTCCGCGACCAGGACATCGCGGTGGTCGGCGGCGGCGACACCGCGCTGGAGGAGGCCACCTTCCTGTCCCGGTTCGCCCGCAGCGTCACGATCGTCCACCGCCGCAACACCCTGCGCGCCTCCAAGGCCATGCAGGAGCGCGCCTTCGCCGACCCGAAGATCCGCTTCGAGTGGGACAGCGCGGTCGAGGAGATCCACGGCGACCCGAAGCTGAGCGGCGTGACCCTGCGCGACACCAACACCGGCGACCTGCGCGAGCTCCCGGTCACCGGCCTGTTCATCGCGATCGGCCACGACCCGCGCACCGACCTGTTCAAGGGCCAGCTCGACCTGGACGCCGAGGGCTACCTGAAGGTGGAGGCCCCCTCCACCCGCACCAACATCCCCGGCGTCTTCGCCGCCGGCGACGTGGTCGACCACACCTACCGCCAGGCGATCACCGCCGCCGGCACCGGCTGCTCCGCCGCACTGGACGCCGAGCGCTACCTCGCCGCGCTGGCCGACACCGAGGCCGAGACCGCGGCCGTCGCGGTCTGACCGACCCGGCCCGGGGGCGGTGACCGAAACAGAACCGCCCCCGCCGTTGTTATCCCTCTCGCATCCCACCTCCGACCCCAAGGAGTTCCCGTGGCCGGCGCCACCAAGGAAGTCACCGACGCGACGTTCGACGCCGAGGTTCTCAAGAGCGACAAGCCCGTCCTGGTCGACTTCTGGGCCACCTGGTGCGGCCCGTGCCGCCAGGTCGCCCCGGTCCTGGAGGACATCGCGGCCGAGCACGGCGACAAGCTGACCGTCCTCAAGCTCGACGTGGACGCCAACCAGGAGACCGCCGCGGCGTACAACGTCATCTCCATCCCGACGCTGAACGTGTACAAGGGCGGCGAGCTGGTGAAGACCATCACCGGCGCCCGTCCGAAGGCCGCGCTGCTGCGCGAGCTGGCCGAGTACCTGTAAGTCCGATCCGGGCTCCGTCGCCGAGGCGGCCCGCGCGGGATGTCCCCCCGCACGGGCCGCCTCGGCGTTTCCGGCCTGCCGTGAGCCTTCGTCAGGAAGCCCCGGGAGCCCGTCGGCCGGCTCCGCGCGGAAGGCCCCGGAGCGCAGAACGGCTCCCTCAGAACGGCCGCAGCGCCGGTTCCTTGCGCCGCCCGCCGAGCAGCCGCTCCAGCGCGCCCTCCACGTCGCCCCGCCAGGACAGCGTGGAACGCGCCTCCAACCGCAGCCGCGGATACCGGTGGTGCGGCCGCACCGTCTTGAAGCCGACGGCCAGCAGATGCTCGGCCGGCAGCACGCAGCTGGGGATCTCCCGGCCCTGCGCGCCGAACGCCTCGATCGCCCGGAAGCCGCGCCGGATCAGGTCCTTGGCCACCGCCTGCACCAACACCCGCCCCAGGCCCTGTCCCTGGAACTCCGGCAGCACCCGGGAGACCATCAGCTGCACCGCGTCCGGGGAGATCGGACTGGTCGGGAAGGACTGCCCGCGCGGCACGTAGGCGGGCGGCGCGTAGAGCACGAACCCGGCCGGACGGTCGTCCACGTAGGCGACTCTGCCGCAGGACCCCCAGTCCAGCAGCACCGCGGAGATCCAGCCCTCCTTCTCCAACTCGCCCTTGCCCGCGTCCTGCGCGGCCCGCCCGCTCACCGGGTCGAGCTCCCAGAAAACGCAGGAGCGGCAGGTGTTCGGCAGCTCCGAGAGGTTGTCCAGCGTCAGCGGAACGACCCTTCGCCCCACGCCCGCACCTCCTCCTCCACGCGGAAACCGGCACTGGAGAACAGTCTGCTCCGCCCAACGAAACGGGTGCACGTTTCACGTGAAACATGCACCCGTTGTTCGCCGTTGGGGCTCACCGAGCTCAGGACAGCCGCAGCCCCTGCTCACCCGGCGCGAGGCTGTCCAGAATCCGGTTCAGGTCCTCGACCGACGCGAACTCCAGCACCACCTTGCCCTTGCCGACCCGGCCGTCGCGCTGCGAGACCTCGACCTTGACCCGGGTGTCGAAGTGGTCCGACAGCCGGCCCGCCAGCTCGTTGAAGGCCGGCGAGTTGAACCGGCCCGCCCGCGGGGTGGCCTTCTTCGGCTTGCCGGTCCCACCGGCCATCAGCCCGGCGATCTCCTCGGTGGCCCGGACCGTCAGCAGCTCGGCCACCACCCGCTCGGCCAGCAGCTCCTGGCCCGCCGCGTCCGGCACCATCAGGATCGCCTTCGCGCAGCCGGCGCTGACCGTGCCCGCCGCGACCTTCAACTGCACCGAGACCGGCAGCTTCATCAGCCGCAGCGTGTTCGACACGTGCGACCGGGACTTGCCCACCCGGGCGGCCAACTGGTCGTGCGTGCAGGCGAAGTCGCGCAGCAACTGGTCGTACGCGGCCGCCTCCTCCAGCGCGTTCAGCTCGGCCCGGTGCAGGTTCTCCAGCAGCGCGTCCAGCAGCAGCTTGTCGTCCTCGGTGGCCCGGACGATCGCCGGGATCAGCTCCAGACCGGCCTCCCGGGAGGCCCGCCAGCGGCGCTCGCCCATGATCAGCTCGTACCGGTCCGGGCCGGTCTGCCGGACCACCACGGGCTGCAGCAGGCCGACTTCCCTGATCGAGCTGACCAGCTCGGCGAGCTTCGTCTCGTCGAACACCTCGCGCGGCTGCCGCGGGTTGGGGCTGATCGAGTCCAGCGGCAGCTCGGCGAACCGGGCGCCGTTCACCGGGGCCAGCGCCGCCTCCAGCACGCTGCGGCGCTGATCTCCCGCCAGCTCCCGCAGACTCTCCGCCGCGGCCTTGGCGGCCACCGTGCCGCGATCGGTGGGAACCACCGGGGCCGACGGGTCGGCCGGCGCGGCCGCTCCCCCGGCCGCCGGCTGGGTCGCCGGGATCAGCGCCCCCAGACCCCTGCCCAGACCCCTGCGCGTGCCACTCACCGGTTGCCCTCCATCGAACTGTGCTGTGCCGTGGACGCGGACGGCTCCGCGCCACTGCGCGGCGGAACGACCGCCGCGCCTGCCCGGTGCCGCCCGTCGCCCGCCTTGACGACCGCCCGCAGCGCGAGCTCCCGGCCCGCCTCCAGGTAGGAGAGCGCACCGCTGGAACCGGGGTCGTAGGTGACCACGGTCTGCCCGTAGCTCGGAGCCTCGGAGATGCGCACCGATCGCGGGATGGCGGTGGCCAGCACCTCGTTCGCGAAGTGCGTCCGCACCTCCTCGGCGACCTGCGCGGCCAGTCGGGTCCGGGCGTCGTACATGGTCAGCAGGATCGTCGACACGTGCAGCACCGGGTTCAGGTGCGCCCGCACCAGCTCCACGTTCTTCAACAGCTGGCCCAGGCCCTCCAGCGCGTAGTACTCGCACTGGATCGGGATCAGCACCTCCTGGCCTGCCACCAGGGCGTTGACGGTCAGCAGCCCGAGCGAGGGCGGACAGTCGATCAGCACGTAGTCGAGCGGCTGCTCGTAGGCGGCGATGGCCCGCTGCAGCCGGCTCTCCCGGGCCACCAGCGAGACCAGCTCGATCTCCGCGCCGGCCAGGTCGATGGTGGCCGGGCAGCAGAACAGGCCCTCCACGTCCACCACCGGCTGCACCACGTCGGCCAGCGGCCGGCCCTCGACCAGTACGTCGTAGATCGACGGCACCTCGGCGTGGTGGTCGATGCCCAGGGCGGTCGAGGCGTTGCCCTGCGGGTCGAGGTCGATGACCAGCACCCGCAGGCCGTGCATGGCGAGCGAGGCGGCCAGGTTGACGGTGGTGGTGGTCTTGCCCACCCCACCCTTCTGGTTGGCGACCACCATCACCCGGGTGGCGGCGGGTCGGGGCAGCCCCTCTCCGGCGTACCCGGTGACCGGGACGACGGCGTGCGCGGCACGTGCGACGGGGGTTTCATCCACCTGATCGACGATCTCCGACTCCTGCATGGGGGTCAGTGTTTCACGTGAAACCGGAGCCGCGACAGTCGCTGCGGGGTCCCGTTCACGGGCCCGGTTCAGCTCCTGATCAAGCATGCCGGTCAACAGGAAGCGACGTTTCACGTGAAACACGATGCCCAAAATGTCCGGATCGGAGCGCCCGACACTCCGGGGTGCCGACATGCGAACGGGGCGGGTGACCCGATCGCCACCCGCCCCGCCACGCGCCGCCACGACGCGGCGCCCACCGACTCAGCGGCGGCCGCGGCCGCTGCCACCGCGCCGGCCGGCGCTCTCGCCGCCCTTGCCGCCGCGGCCGGCCCGGGCCGCCTTGGCCCGCCGGGTGGCCGCCTTGACGCCGCCGGGGCTCTCGCCGGCCTCCACCCGCACCACCCGGGTCTGGGTCTCCAGCACGCCCTCGCCGACGCCGATCACCGACCACTTCACCGCGCCCAGCCGGGTCAGCGCCGCCCGCGAGTCGGTCAGCTCCTGCTCGGCGGTGTCGCCCTTGAGCGCCAGCATCTGCCCGTACGGCCGCAGCAGCGGCATGCCCCAGCCGGCCAACCGGTCCAGCGGCGCCACCGCGCGGGCGGTCACCACGTCCACGGCCAGCTTGCCGACCGTCTCCTCGGCCCGGCCGCGCAGCACCGTGACGTTGTCCAGGCCGAGCTCGCGGACCACCTCCTCCAGGAAGGTGGTGCGCCGCAGCAGCGGCTCCAGCAGCGTCACCGAGACGTCCGGCCGGGCCAGCGCCACCGGGATGCCGGGCAGCCCGGCGCCGGAGCCGACGTCGCACAGCGAGACCCCGGTGGGCAGCAGTTCGGCCAGCACCGCGCAGTTGAGCACGTGCCGGTCCCACAGCCGGGGCACCTCGCGCGGACCGATCAGCCCGCGCTGCACTCCGGCGGTCGCCAGCAGCTCGGTGTAGCGCACGGCCAGCGGCAGCCGATCGCCGAAGATCCGTCCCGCTGCCTCCGGGGCCTCCGCCGGCCCCTCCAGCGGCGCCTCGGACGCCGTGCCGTCCCTGTCCATCTCTGCCTCTCCGCTCACCGTCGAATCCACCCACCCGTCCTGCACTGTTCCACGTGAAACATCAGTCCACCGCAAAGGCAACGACCCCGCCCGCGAGAGGCGGGCGGGGTCGGACGCCGTTCCGACGGCACCACCGGCGTCAGGCCGGCAGTACGACCACACAACGCTGGGGCTCCTCGCCCTCCGATTCGCTGCGCAGTCCCGCGGCGGCCCCCGCGTCGTGCACCACCTTGCGCTCGAACGGAGTCATCGGCCGCAGCTTGACCTGCTCGCCGCTGGTCCTGACCCGCTCGCGATCTG
>NZ_JBSGDD010000047.1:0-55321 GCF_053602195.1 Kitasatospora sp. NPDC004531
AAGGGGGGGGGGCCCGCGCCCCCCGCCCCCGCCTCCGCCCGGCCGGCCCCGCGCGGGGCCGGCCGTTCGGCGTTCGTCACTCCCGGTGCTCGCCCGGGAGGTACGGGCTCTCGCGGAGGTACAGCGCTCCGCAGGTGTGGCAGTTGCGGTCGGGGTCCAGGGTCCAGCTGGTGGCGTCCTGGACGGGGGCGGTGGCGGCGAGTTCCTTGCCGCACAGGGCGGTGAGGTTCGCGTCACGGACGATGTGCCAGCTGACCACGGAGTCCGTGGGACCGGCGGGGGCGGTCTCGGCGCGCATCTGATGCATCATGATCACCATCGTGCGTCGACCGGACGAACCCGGCAATTCGCGCGCCGCTCAGGGCTGCGTCGGGGGCTCCGACAGCACCTCGCGGACCTCGATCGGCATGTTCATCGGCCGGCCGTCGTGCCCCGGCGCGGCGGACAGCGCGGCGGCGATCTCCAGCACCCGCTCGTCGGTCGCGCAGTTGACGATCCACCAGCCGTACAGGAACTCCTTGCCGGCCGGGAACGGCCCCCCGTCCACCTCCGGCTCGCCGTTCCCGGCCCGGACCACCCGCGCGGTGTCGGGCAGCGCCAGCCCCCGGGCCTCGACCAGCTCGCCGCTGGCGGTGAGCTCGGCGACCGAACGGCGCATGAAGGCGATGTGCGCGGCGGTCGCCGCCGGGTCCCAGTCGGGGATCGGCAGGATGTCGGTGTCCGACTGGCTGAAGTGCATCTGCAGCATGTGCGTCACGGCGGACGGCTCCTCTCGGTACGGGCGCTCTCGCCCCATCGTCCCGGGGACGGAGCCGCGGCACGCTTCTCGACACCACGCCCCGGGCATTCGCTCAGACCGCGGGCCGCAGCGCCCGCCAGGCGGCCAGGGTGGCCAGCAGCAGCGCCGCGCCGGCCAGCGAGAAGCCCGTCCGGGCACCGACGTGCTGCGCGACGAAGGTGACGGCGAGCCCGGTGAACGGGAGGGTGCCGGTCATCGCGCTGCCCCACAGGGACATCACCCGCCCGCGCATGTCGGGGTCCGAACGCAGCTGGGCCAGCGTGTTGGCGGTCGCGATGAACCAGATCGAGGTCACCCCGACGGCCGCCATGCCGGCCACCGCCAGGAAGGCGTTCGGCGCCAGCGCGGTGGCCAGCACGGCGACCGAGGTGGCCACCGCCAGCCTGCGGACCCGGCGCGGCGTCGGCTCCGGCGCGGACGCCGCCAGCAGCGCCCCCGGCAGCCCGCCGAGGCCGAACGCCGCCATCAGCAGGCCGTACCCGCCCGGGCCGAGGTGCAGCGAACGGTCCACCAGCGGCGGAACGGTCAGGTTCATCGCGAAGATCAGGCCGCTGGCGGCGGACATCGGCAGCAGACCCCGGACAATCGGCGACCGGCGGGCGTACGCCAGCCCGCCGCGGGCACTCGCGGCGCGCCGGGCGGGGGTGCTCCGGGCGGCGACGGCCGGGCGCAGCCTGGTCAGGGCGAGCAGCGGGGCGAGGTAGCCGAGCGCGTTGAACGCGAACGCCCAGGACGGGCCGCCGAAGTCGAGCAGCGCGCCGGCCACGCCCGGTCCGATCACCCGGGAGGCGTTGAGCGCGACCTCCCACAGGCCGACGGCGCTGGCCACCGCGCCGGTGCCGACCAGGTCCACCACGAAGACCTGCCGTGCGGGGGCGTCCACCGTCGCGACCAGCCCCGTGCAGGTGGCGAGGGCCAGCAGCAGCCACAGCACCGGCCCGAACAGCGCGGTGGTGACGGCCAGCGCGAGACCGAGCAGCAGCATCAGCGTCTGCGTCACCATCAGCAGCCGCCGCCGGTCGGACCGGTCCACCAGCGCCCCCGCCCACGGGCCGAGCAGCAGCGTCGGCCCCCAGGTGCAGGCGGTCAGCACCGTCAGCCAGACGGCGTCGCCGGTCAGCCGGTAGACGATCCACGACAGCACGACGCCCTGCGCGAGCGCCCCGGAGGCGGACATCAGCTGCCCCGCGAACCAGATCCGGAAGTCCCGCCCGCGCAGGGCCTGCCCCATCCGGGCCAGCGGGCTGAGAGAAGCGGAAGCCGGCTCGGCGGCAGTGGTGGTCATGGTCCCCTCCGGTGATTGGACTAGACCATAACCGGCGCACGGGGGTACTCGACCAGCGGGTTTCGGACCTCGGGACCGGCTGCGGGCGTCTCAGGAGGCGGTGCGCAGCAGCGGGGCGCTGAGGATCTTGTCGAAGCTGACGGTCGCGCCGCGCTGGGGGTGGGTGCGGAGCTGGACGTGGTCGGCGAGCGCGTGGATGAGGAAGAGGCCGCGGCCGGACTCGGCGGTCAGGTCGGGGACGGCGCCGGGGTCGGTGGCCGGGAGGGCGGGGCGCAGGGCCGGCAGCACGTGGGTGTCGTAGGGGGCGGGCCGGTCGGCGGCGGGGCTGCGGGTGGCCAGGACCCGGGCGGGGACGGAGGCGCGGCCCCGGCGGGTGCGGCAGCGCGGCGCGGGCCGGTCGTCGGCGGGGCGGCGGCGCGGCGCGGGGCGGGCGGGGGCCGGGGCGCCGGGGGCGGGGCTGGTGTTGGCGACCTCGATCCGCAGGCGGTCGCCGCTGAGTGCGGCGGTGACCTGGAAGGTGTCGCCGAGGTGGCCGGGCCCGGCGTGTTCGACGGCGTTGGCGCAGGCCTCGGTGAGGGCGAGGCCGAGGTCGAAGGCGTCCTGCGGGTCGACTCCGGCGGAGTCCATGGCGCCGAGCATGATGCGGCGGGCGAGCGGCACGCTGGCCGGGTCGCGCTTGAGGTGCAGAGTCCACCAGATGTCCACGGGAGATCCCTCCTGGCTGCGGCTCCACATACAACTAGCTATCTCCTCGGTGGCGCGCGGCGAACCGTCGGCACGCGCCGGTACCGCCCGTTCGGCGGATGGACTGCCCTCGGCGGGTGTGCCCGGCAGCGCGTGGCCGGGTGCGTGCGCCGGTCGGGTTCGCGCCATTCCGGGCGGGTTCCGGGGCCTGTCCCGGGGGCGGGTGTAGGCGGTGAGATGATGGCTCGGCCATGACTGACCCCACCGCCGCCGCCCGCCGGGGCGCCGCCCTGCCCGCCGCGCGGGTCTCGGTGGCCGCCTGGGACCTGCGGGTGCTGCGCGCGGTGCCGTTCGCGCTGGTGTGCACGGTGGTGGCGGCGTTCGGGCACGCCCGGGCGGGCGGCGCGGTGGCGCCGGACACGCTGGCGGCGGGTTTCGCCGCGGTGTGCGCGACGGCGGCGCTGCTGGGCGGGCGGGAACGTTCGCTGGGCGCGATCGCGGCGGCGCTGGGCGCCGGGCAGCTGGGCCTGCACCTGCTCTTCCACCGCTTCGGCGAGGGCCTGGGCAGTGGCGCGGCGATGGCGCACCCGGGAATGGCCGGAATCGGCGGGTCGGGCACGACGGTGTCCGTGGCGGGCCGACTGCTGTGCAACGACACGCCCGGCGACGGTCTGACGGTCGTCCCGCTGGACACCACCGCGGACCAGGTGGTGAGCGCGGCGGGCCTGGACCCGCAGGCGTACGCGACGGTGGCGCCGCACGCGGCGGGCTGGCTGGGGCTGACGCCCGGCATGGCACTGGCCCACCTGGCGGCGGCGGTCCTCGCGGGCTGGTGGCTGCGGCGCGGCGAGGCCGCGCTGTGGCGGCTGGTGCGGGCGGCGGCGCTGACCGCCCGGGAGTGGGCGGCGCCGTTGCGGACGGCCGTGGCGCTGCTGGCGGCGCTGCTGCTGGGCACGTCGCGCCCGGCGCCGGCCCGGCGGGTCGGACGACCGGAGGACTGGCGGCTGCCGGTGGCGGCGGTGCTGCGGCACAGCGTGCTGCGCAGGGGACCGCCCGCGGTGGCGTTCGCGCGCTGAGCCGGGCCCGTGGAGGGCCGGGGGTCTTGGCGCGCACGGCTGCCGCCGTGCCCTCGCCGTGCGTGGGCCGGTCGATCCCCACACCCCTCTTGTCGCGCGTGTCCGCGCGGCCCGTTTCCTCAGGAGTCCCCTGATGCGTTCGCTTTCCGCCCGTCGTTCCGTCGGCGCGCTCGTGGTGGCGGCCGGCGCCCTGCTGGCGTCCGCCGTTCCCGCGTTCGCGCACGTCTCCGTCCAGCCGGGCAGCGCCGAGCAGGGCGGGTACACCGCCGTGGCGTTCCGGGTGCCGAACGAGAGCGACACCGCTTCCACCGTGAAGCTGGAGGTCAACCTGCCGCTGGACCACCCGATGGCGTCGGTGCGCACCCAGCCGCTGCCGGGGTGGACCGCCACCCTGGAGAAGTCGAAGCTCGACAAGCCGCTGGACTCGCACGGCCAGCAGATCACCGAGGCCGTCTCGAAGATCACCTGGACCGCCGACGCCGGGACGAAGATCGCCCCCGGGCAGTTCCAGGAGTTCAAGGTCTCGCTGGGCGCGCTGCCCACCGACACCGACAGGCTGACCTTCAAGGCGCTGCAGACCTACGACAACGGCGACGTGGTCCGCTGGATCGAGGAGACCAAGGACGGGCAGCCCGAGCCGGGCAAGCCCGCCCCGGTGCTCGCCCTGACCAAGGGCGGCGCCGCCGCCGGCGACCACTCGGCGGACACCGCCGCGAAGCAGCAGGACGCCGCGCCCGCCGCGAAGTCCTCCGACTCCGCCGCCCGCACCCTGGGCGTGGTCGGCATCGTGGTCGGCGCGGTCGGCGCGGCGCTCGGCGTGGCCGGGCTGCGCCGCCGCTCCGCGAACTGATCCCCCGCCGGGGCGGGGCCGCGGACGCGGCGGCCCCGCCCCGGCACCAGCTCCCCGAAGCAGCTCCTCCCACGTACGGAACGGAAAGTCCCTTGGCACCCCTCCGCAGCACCCGGCCCCGACTCCTGACGGCCGCCGCCCTCGTCCTCGGCGCCTCGCTCGCGCTGTCCGCCTGCTCCTCGTCCTCCTCGGGCGGCGGGGAGAACAGCGGGGCGGCGAAGGTCAGCAGGCCGGCCTCGACCAGCCAGTACCAGGGCACCGTGCTCAGCAAGCACTTCGAGAAGCCGGACCTGGTGCTGAACGACACCTCCGGGCAGCCGTACGACCTGAAGGCGCGCACCGCCGGGCGGACGGTGCTGCTGTTCTTCGGCTACACCAGCTGCCCGGACGTCTGCCCGACCACCATGGGCGACATCGGCGTGGCGATGTCGAAGCTGACGCCCGAGGAGCGGCAGAAGCTCGACATCGTGTTCGTCTCCACCGACCCGGAGCGCGACACCCCGCAGGTGCTGCGGACCTGGCTGGACTCGATGGGCAAGGACTTCATCGGGCTGACCGGCGACCTGGCGAAGGTGAAGGCCGCCGCGAAGCCGCTCGGCATCATGGTCGAGGACCCGGTGGTCGCCGCGAACGGCTCGGTGACCTCCACGCACGGCGCGCAGGTGCTGGCGTTCCTGCCCACCGACGACAAGGCGCACCTGCTGTACATGGCCGGCACCACCACGGACACCTACCGGCACGACCTGGAGCTGCTCGCCAAGGGGGTGGCGGTGTGAGCCGCGCGTTCCGGCGCAGCGCGCTGATCGGGGCCGGCCTGGCGACCGCGCTGGCGGCGGGCACCGTGGTGGTGGCCTGCCAGTCCTCGGACGGCGGCGGTTCGGCCGCGCCGAAGCTGTCGGTGGCCGACCCGTACATACCGCTGCCCGCCACCCCCGGCGGGATGGGCGCGGGGTATCTGACGGTGCGCAACGACGGCGGCGCGGACCGGCTGGTGAAGGTGACCAGCCCGGGCGCCGGTTCGGTGACCATGCACCGCTCGACCGAGCAGACCATGCAGGAGGTCGGTGAGCTGGAGGTCCCGGCGCACGGCACGCTGGACCTGGCGCGCGGCGGCAACCACCTGATGATCATGGAGTGGTCGAAGCAGCCGGCCCTCGGCGACGAGCTGGAGCTGGACCTGGAGTTCGCCAAGGCGGGCACCGTCGTGGTCAAGGTCCCGGTGAAGCCGCTGACGTACCGTCCGGGCAGTTAGCGATGGCAGCAGCAGACGGCGCGGCGACGAGAAGAGGCGCACAGGTGGGCACGGTGGTGGTACGGCGGCGGCTGGGCGCGCTGCTGGCGGTGCTGGTGGCGGCGCTCGCCCTGGTGCTCGGCGGGGCGACGGCGGCGTCCGCGCACGCGACCCTGGAGGGCGCCGACCCCGCCCAGGGCTCGGTGGTGCCGACCGCGCCCGGCGCGGTCACCCTGACCTTCAGCGAGGGCGTCTCGCTGTCCGCGGACTCGGTGCGGGTGCTCGATCCGCGCGGCGCCGCCGTCGACGACGGCCGGCCCGAGCACGTGGACGGCAAGTCCGCCACCGCCCGGGTGGCGCTCCGGCCGGGCCTCGGCAACGGCACCTACACGGTGGCGTGGCGGGCCGTCTCGGAGGACTCGCACCCGATCGGCGGCGCGTTCACCTTCTCCATCGGCGCGGCCTCCGACACCACCGTCAACGCCTCCGCCGTGCAGGGCGGCGAGGCCGACGGCGCGGTGGCCTTCGCCTACGGCACCGCCCGCACCGTCGCCTACGGCGCGTTCGCGCTGCTGGCCGGCGCCGCCGCGTTCGTGATCGTGGTCTGGCCGGCCGGTGCGGCCGTGCGCGGCGTGCAGCGGCTGCTGATGACCGGCTGGGTGGCGCTGCTGCTGTCCACCGTCGCGGTGCTGATGCTGCGCGGCCCCTACGAGCGCGGCACCGGTCTCGGCCAGGCCTTCGACCTGTCGCTGGTGCGCGCCACCCTGGACGAGCGGATCGGCACCGCGCTGGCCGCCCGCCTGCTGCTGCTCGCCGCCGCCGGGGTCTTCCTGTCGCTGCTGGTCGGCCAGTTGGGCCTGCGGCCGAAGCCCGCCGACGCGGCGCCGGACGGCGAGGCGGCGCCGGACGCCGAGGCCGCCGCCGAGCCGAAGGACGAGGAGGAGGCGGAGCTGCGCCGGCTGGAGCGGGCCGCCGCCGAGCGCCCGCAGCGCGACGCCCGCCTCGGTCTCGGCCTGGCCGGGCTCGCACTGGCCCTCGCCCTGTCCGCGACCTGGGTCGGCGCCGACCACTCCTCGGTCGGCATCCAGGTCCCGCTGGCGCTGCCGCTGGCCGCGCTGCACCTGCTCGCCATGGCGGGCTGGCTCGGCGGCCTCGCCGTCCTGGTCGCCGGCCTGCGCCACGGCCTGCCGGTGGCCGCCGTCGAGCGCTTCTCCAAGCTGGCGTTCTGGCTGGTCGCGGTGCTCGCCGCGACCGGCGTCTACCAGTCCTGGCGGGGCCTGGGCAGCTGGGGCGCGCTGGTGGACACCGCGTACGGACGGCTGCTGCTGATCAAGGTCGGCTGTGTGGCGGCGATGCTCGGCGTCGCGTGGATCTCCCGCGCCTGGACGGCCCGGCTGCGGACCGCGGGGAGCGCGGAGGCGGTCGTCCCCGCCGAGGCCGAGGCCGTCGCCGTGCCCGCGGGCGCCGAAGGGGTCGACCCCGAGCGGGCCGCGCAGCTCGCCCGCCAGCAGGCGGTGCGGGCCGCGGCGCGGCAGCGCCGCAGCGCCGAGGGCTCGCCGGTCCGGGCGGGGCTGCGCCGCAGCGTACTGGTGGAGACGACGGTCGCCGCGCTGGTGCTGGTGGTCACCACGATGCTCACCAACAACCCGCCCGGGCGGGTCGCCGGGGCGATCGCCGCGCAGCCCGGCGCGGGCGGCGGCGCCCCGGTGGCGGGGGCGTCCGCGGTGCCCGGGAAGTCGCAGGAGCTGAAGCTGCCGTACGACACCGGCGGCCGCACGCCGAACGCCAAGGGCACCGCCCTGGTCACCGTCAACCCGGTCGGCACCGGCCCGAACACCGTCGCGTTGAAGCTCACCGACGCCGCCGGGCAGCCGGTCGAGGTGCCCGAGGTGCAGTTGGCGTTCACCCTGCCGGACCGCGACCTCGGTCCGCTGCCGGTCACCCTGCAGGCCGAGGGCACGGGCGCGTGGAGCGGCACCGCGCAGCTGCCGCTGGCCGGGATGTGGGTGGTCTCGGTGACGGTGCGCTCCTCCGAGATCGACCAGGTGACGGCCACCCAGCAGTTGAAGGTGGGGCCGTGACGGTCTCGCGGCGGGCGGTGCTCGGCGGGGCCGGGGCCGGGCTGGCCGTGGGCGCCGTCGGCGGGGTGTGGGGCGGGCGGGCCTCGGCGGGCGAGGCCGCGCCGCCGCTGCCCGGCAGCGCCCGGGTGGCGTTCCACGGCCCCCGGCAGGGCGGCATCGTGGAGCCCGCGCAGGCCCGGGTGGAGTGGGCGGCGTTCGACCTGGCACCGGGGACCGGACGGGACCGGGCGGCGGCGCTGCTGCGGGACTGGTCGGCGGCCGCCGCGCGGATGGCCGTCGGCGAGCCCGGCGGGGAGGGCGGCGACGGCATCGCGCTGGACGCCGGCCCGAACTCGCTGACCGTCACCTTCGGCTTCGGGGCGAGCCTGTTCGACAAGCTGGGCCTGGCCGACCGCCGCCCGCCCGCGCTGGCCCCGGTGCCCGCGTTCCCCGGCGACGCACTCGACCCGGCCCGCTCGGACGGCGACCTGTGGGTGCAGATCGGCGCGGACGACGCGCTGGTCGCGGTGCACGCGCTGCGGGTGCTGCGCCGGCTGGCGGCGGGCGCGGCCGCGCCGCGCTGGCAGATGTCCGGCTTCGCCCGCACGCCGGGCGCGACCGCGCGTCCGACGACCGGCCGCAATCTGATGGGCCAGGTCGACGGCACCAACAACCCGCGCCCGCAGGACCCGGACTTCGCCGCGAAGGTGTTCGCCACCGGCCCCGACTGGATGGCCGGCGGCAGCTACGCGGTGCTGCGCCGGATCAGGATGCTGCTGGACGACTGGGAGTCGCTGCCGACGGACCGCCAGGAGCGGCTGGTCGGCCGCCGCAAGAGCGACGGCGCCCCGCTGTCCGGCGGCCCGGACGCGGGCGAGCGCACGCCCGTCGACCTGGCGGCGACCGCCCCGGACGGCACGCTGGCGATCGCCCCGGACGCCCACGTCCGGGTGGCCGCGCCCGGCTCCAACGGCGGGGCGGCGATGCTGCGCCGCGGGTTCTCGTTCCACGACGGGCTGCGGGCGGACGGCTCGCCCGACGCGGGCCTGCTGTTCGCCGCGTTCCAGGCCGACCCGGCGCGCGGCTTCGTGCCCGTGCAGCAGCGGCTGGCGCGCGGCGACGGCCTGTCGCGGTTCCTGCGGCACGAGGCGGGCGCGCTGTTCGCGGTGCCGCCGGGTGCGCCGGAGGGCGGGTACGTGGGGCAGCCGCTGCTGGAGGGCTGACGTTCGCCGGGCGGACGGCGGCACGGCGGGCGCCCGGGAGTGGCTAAGGTGGCAGACCGGGCCCTGTGGGCCCGCACGCAGTTCGCGTCACGCTGTTCGTTCGGAGGCGGTCATGTCGGCGACCCGTTACACCTATCTCGGGCCCGCGGGCACCTTCACGGAGGCCGCGCTGCGGACCCTGCCGGAGGCGGGGACGCGGGAGTTGACGCCGGTGGCGTCGGTGGCGGCGGCGCTGGACGCGGTGCGGGCGGGCGAGGCCGCGGGCGCGATGGTGGCGATCGAGAACTCGGTGGACGGCGCGGTCACCACCACCAGCGACGAGCTGATCAACGGCAGCTCGCTGATGATCTACCGCGAGGTGCTGCTGCCGATCTCCTTCGCGCTGCTGGTCCGCCCGGGCACCGCGTCGGGCGACGTGAAGACCGTCACCGGGCATCCGGTGGCGCAGCCGCAGGTGCGGCGCTGGCTGGCGGCGAACCTGCCGGACGCGCAGTGGGAGTCGGCGGCGTCCAACGCCGAGGGCGCCCGGCTGGTCCAGGACGGCCGCTACGACGCGGCGGTGGCGGGTTCGTTCGCCGCCGAGCTGTACGGGCTCCAGGTGCTGTCGGACGAGATCCAGGACGCGGCGGCGCCGACCACCCGGTTCGTGCTGGTGGGCCGGCCGGGGCGGGTGTCCTCGGCGACCGGCTGGGACAAGACCTCGATGGTGGTGTGGCTGCCGGACGACCACCCGGGGGCGCTGCTGGAGCTGCTGCAGGAGTTCGCGGTGCGCGGCATCAACCTGATGCGGATCGAGTCCCGGCCGACCGGCGAGGGCATGGGCAGCTACTGCTTCCTGATCGACTGCGAGGGCCACCTGAGCGAGCGGCGGGTCAGCGAGGCGCTGATGGGCCTGAAGCGGATGTGCCCGCAGGTGCGTTTCCTCGGCTCGTACCCGCGGGCGGACCGGGGCACCGCTTCGCCGCTCCGGCGGGGCACCTCGGAGCTGGACTTCGCCGACGCCGCGGACTGGCTGTCGCGCTGCCTGGACGGCCGCGCCGAACTCTGAACCCGTGCGCGGGGGCGAATACCGCCGGCGCGCAAGAGCGCCATTTCGGCCGGAACCGGACCGGCGGCGGGCTCCGATCCGTTCATTTCCGACACGCCCGGACGTCACCTGACCGGCCGACCGGCGTTCACCGGCGGCGTCGCGGGGGCGGTGGGGGCCGGCGGTTCATCCACAGGGCGGGCTCCGGCGTCCACAGGGGCGGTTGTCCCCAGGGCGGGCCGAGTTATCCACAGGGAGGCCGGGGAGTCGACATACCGGTAAAGACACCCGCAGAGCCGGTCGGATCATCAGCTAGGGGCATAGGGCGGACTAATCGGACCAGAGTCACCCCTCCGCCGACAAATCACCTGTGCGAGCGAGCGAATTCCCTCACCCGGGAAGACGTATCGAGGTTTAAACCCCGGAATTGCCGTTTCGGAGGCCCACGGAGCATCGGATTCCCGTTGTCCACAGGCCCGACTCCCCGCCTGTGGACAACCTGCCCCCGGCGTCGTCGTCCACCGGAGTTATCCACAGGCTGCCGGCAGTTATCCCCAGGCGGGCGGGTGCATGTCACCGCCCCCGCGCCGGCGGCCGGGGACAGGGTGCCAGATTTCCAGACAGAGCGCGACATACCCGCCCAGGCCGCACCGTGGCCGGAACCCGGCCCGTCCCGGCCGGTAGGCTGGATCCGTGATCGACCTTCGCCTGCTCCGTGACGACCCGGACCGCGTACGAACCTCGCAGCGCTCCCGCGGGGAGGACGTCGACCTGGTCGACGCCCTGCTCTCCGCCGACGAGCGCCGCCGCGCCGCCGGCACCCGCTTCGACGAACTGCGCAGCGAGCAGAAGCAGCTGGGCAAGCAGGTCGCCGCCGCCAAGGGCGAGGAGAAGGCCGCCCTGCTGGCCCGCACCAAGGAGCTGGCCGCCGAGGTGAAGGCCGCCGACGCCGAGCAGAGCGCGGCGAAGGACGAGGCCGAGCGGCTGCAGCGCTCGCTGGCGAACCTGATCGACCCGGCCGCCCCGGTCGGCGGCGAGGAGGACTTCGTCACGCTGGAGGAGATCGGCACCCCGCGCGACTTCGCCGCCGAGGGCTTCGAGCCCCGCGACCACGTCGAACTCGGCCAGCTGCTCGGCGCGATCGACACCGAGCGCGGCGCGAAGGTGGCCGGCGCCCGCTCCTACTACCTGACCGGCCCGGGCGCGCTGCTGGAGCTGGCCCTGGTCAACATGGCGATGGCGCAGGCCTCCGCGGCCGGCTTCACGCCGATGATCACCCCGGCGCTGGTCCGCCCCGCCGCGATGGACGGCACCGGCTTCCTCGGCCAGGCCGCCGAGAACGTGTACTACCTCGCGGACGACGACCGGTACCTGGTCGGCACCAGCGAAGTCCCGCTGGCCGCCTACCACATGGACGAGATCCTGGACGCCGAGAAGCTGCCGCTGCGCTACGCCGGCTTCTCGTCCTGCTTCCGCCGCGAGGCCGGCACCTACGGCAAGGACACCCGCGGCATCATCCGCGTCCACCAGTTCGAGAAGGTGGAGATGTTCGTCTTCACCACCCCCGAGGACGCCGAGGCCGAGCACCGCCGCCTGCTCCAGTGGGAGAAGGACTTCCTGAACGCGCTGGAGCTGCCCTACCGGGTGATCGACGTCGCCTCCGGCGACCTCGGCGCGTCCGCCGCCCGCAAGTTCGACATCGAGGCGTGGATCCCCACCCAGGGCAAGTACCGCGAGGTCACCTCGACCTCCAACACCACCGAGTACCAGGCCCGCCGGCTGTCCATCCGGATGCGCGACAAGGACGGCGTGCGTCCGCTCGCCACCCTCAACGGCACCCTGGTCGCCGTCCCCCGGGTCATCGTCGCGCTGCTGGAGAACCACCAGCAGGCCGACGGCTCGGTGGTCGTGCCCGAGGCGCTGCGGCCGTTCCTCGGCGGGAAGGCCGTGCTGGAGCCCGCGGCCAAGTAGCCACCGCCGTCCCGCCGTTCCCGGAGCATCTGGAGCACTTCGCGCATGAGCACCGACGCCCTGCCCTTCCGGCTGGTCGCCACCGACCTCGACGGGACGCTGCTCACCAGCGCCGAGAACGTCTCCGCCCGCACCCGCGAGACCCTGGGCGCCGTCACGGCGCTCGGGGCGCGGCACATCATCGTCACCGGCCGCTCGGCGGGCTGGACGAAGCCGGTGCTGGACGAGATCGGCTACACCGGCATCGCCGTCTGCGGGCAGGGCGCGCAGGTGTACGACGCTGGCGCGCACAAGCTGCTGACCTCGCTCACCCTGGACCGGCAGCTGGCCGCGCTGGCGCTGGCCAAGATCGAGGCCGAGGTCGGCCCGCTGGCGATCGCCGCCAACCAGGACGGCCTGGACGGCGAGGTGGTCGCCGGGCCCGGGTACCGGCTGCGGATCGCCACCGGGCTGCCGGTGCGGCAGGTCGAGCCGGAGCAGCTGCTGGCCGCGCCGGTCAGCAAGGTGTACATCCAGCACCCCGAGCTGACGGACGATCAACTCGCGGACGCCGCCCGGTCGGTGGCCGGTCAGCTGGTGGGCGTGGTGATGGCCGGCGACGGCATCGTCGAGCTGCTGCCGCTGGGCCTGACCAAGGCCACCGGCCTGAAGCTGGCGGCCGCCCGGCTGGGCGTGACCGCCGCCGGGACCATCGCGTTCGGCGACATGCCGAACGACATACCGATGTTCCGGTGGGCCGCCCACGGCGTGGCGATGGGCAACGCCCACGAGCAGCTGCGGGCGGTCGCCGACGAGGTGACGGTCTCCAACGACGAGGACGGCGTGGCCGTGGTGCTGGAGCGGGTCTTCGGCCTCTGATCCGCGGCACGGACGAAAGAGCGCCACCGGCCGGGTGCCGGTGGCGCTTTCGTGTGTGCGGCCTCAGCCGTAGCTGACGTTGGAGCAGATGTCGTCGTCGGCGGAGCGGGCGTCCTCGGAGACGGAGGAGGACAGCGGGCCCGGGTCCGGGGTGGCGCCGCCGCCCTGGCCGTTGCCGCCGGCGCTCGCGGCGTAGTCCTTGCCGAGCACCACCGTGATCCCGGCGGTGGAGCCCGCCTCGACGGTGGCGCCGGGGAACAGCGAGGCGACGGTTTCCGCGTTGGCCTTCTGCCCCGAGCCGTACTGGACCACGGTGGTGGCGTGGTTCTGGCTGCCGGCGTTGCCGGTGCTGGTGACGGTGAACTTCGCGGCTTTCAGGGCGTTCGAGGCCTTGTTGCCGAGGCCGGTGCCGCCGCTGCCGTTGAGGACGGCGACCTTGATGCCGGTGCCGTTGACCGGGGTGGCGGGGGCGCTGGAGGACGGCGCGGCGGGCTCGCTCGGGGAGGGGCTCTGGCCGCCGGAGGCGTCCGTGCCGTCGAGGGTGCGGTCGGCCTTGAGGGCGGCCCACAGCTGGTCGACCTCGGGGTGGTTGAGGCCGATCCGGTCCCCCTGGTAGTGCCAGGGGGTGGTGATGAACTTGATGTTGTGCAGGTCGATGTCCTTGAGCGACATCGCGAGTTCGAGCAGCTTGTCGACGCTGTCCAGGTCGGGGTCGACGGTGAGCGACTTGGTGGCGGCGTCGGCCAGCGGCAGCAGGTTGGTCGGGCTCATGCCCTTGGACTTGACCGACTTGATCAGCGAGGCCAGGAACGCCTGCTGGCGCTGCATCCGGCCGACGTCGGAGCCGTCGCCGATGCCGTGCCGCAGTCGGACGTAGTCCAGGGCGGCCTGGCCCTGGACCTTCTGCACGCCCGCCGGGTAGATCTCCTTGCCGCCCTTCTTGGGCAGCTTGGGGTTGAGGTCGTAGTCGTGGATCGGGTTGGGCAGGCAGACCTCGACACCGTCGACGGCCTTGGTCATCGAGGCGAAGCCCTCGAAGTTGACCACGATGGTGTGGTCGACCCGCAGGTCGGTGAGCTTCTCGACGGTGTTCTGGGTGCAGGCCGGGTTGCCCTGCTCGGTGTTGCCGACCGAGAAGGCGCTGTTGAACATGCCGTTGGGCTTCGGCTTGGTCAAGCTCTTGTTCGGGAGCCTGCACTCGGGGATCTCGACCATGGCGTCGCGGGGGAAGGAGACGCCGACGGCGTGCTTCCGGTCGGCGTAGACGTGCAACAGGATCGTGGTGTCGGAGCGGGCGCCGCCCTCCTCACCGCCGCCGAGGTCCTTGTTGTTGCCCTCCCGCGAGTCGGAGCCGATCAGCAGGATGTTCATCGGGCGGCGGCCCTGGGCGTCGGCCGCGGCGGCCGCGGGGCGGTCCTTGGCGATGCCGTCGCGGTCGAAGGAGGAGATGTTGGCGTTCAGTCGCCAGTAGAAGTAGCCGCCGGTGCCGACCACCGCGACGCTGGTGCCGACCAGCGACCAGATGATGATCTTCTTGGCCTTGCGGGGCTTGCGCCGCCCCTGCGCGGCCGCCCGGCGCGATCCGCCCCGGCCCCCCGAACCGGACCCGTCGGCCGACTCGGTCTCGGGCTCGGCGGCGGGGGCCGCCCGCCGTCCGGAGCGGGGCGGGGTGGCCGCCGGGCCGCGGCCCTGGGCCCGACGGGCTCCGGCCCGTCCGCCGGCCGGCGGGTCGTCGTGGCTGCCCGCCCGGCGGCGCGGCACACCGGGCGACGGCGCGTCGTCGCGAGGAGGCGCGTCCTGCCGGTAGGTGTCGTCCTGCGGCGGAAGGTTCTCCCACCAGCCGGCGTCCGCGTCGGACGCCCCCGCCCTCTGGCCTGCCATACGTACACCCTTCACCGGAGGCGGCCGTCGGGCGCCTCAGCAACCGCTCCGTCTGCCGGGGCGAACGGAAGTAGCTAGAGAGCGGAGCATATAAAGGGATCATTTCCAAAGTCACGGCCCGGGGCACCACTCCGAGCTCTGGAACGCCGTGTGCCGACCGTCGGTTCCCGATCTCCCGTGTGAGACATCAGACTTCGGCGTCCCCGCGCACCCCGCGCCACCCTCCCGAGAGCCCTCAGGGCCCGGTGTTTCCGCACGCCAGGGCACTTGTAGGATGACCGGGCAAGACAGTTGTAGGATGACCGGCGTCGACTTGTGAACGAGAAGGGAGCCCGGCGTGGAGGGATTGCAGGCGGCCGGGCGGCGTTCGCTGGTGGACGAGGCGATCGAGCAGCTGCGCGAGCAGTTGGCGGCCGGGGCGTGGCCGGTGGGGTCGCGGATCCCGACCGAGCACGAGCTCGCCGAGCGGCTGCGGGTCGGGCGCAACACCGTGCGGGAGGCGATCCGGGTGCTGGTGCACGCGGGGATGCTGGTCTCCCGGCAGGGCGAGGGGACGTTCGTCCGTTCGACCAGCGACCCGGCGTCGGTGCTGCGCGGAGTGCAGCGCTCGGGGGTGCGGGACGTCCTGGAGGTGCGGGCCGCGCTGGAGACCGAGGCGGCCCGACTGGCCGCCGAGCGGCACACCGCGGACGACCTGGCCCGGATGCGCGCCGCGCTGGCCCGGGAGGCCGAAGTGATGGCCGCGCACCCGGAGCGGGCCGGCCGGGAGGCCACCGTCGAGCACGACCTGGAGTTCCACACGGCCGTGGTGGAGGCGGCGCACAATCCGGCGCTGGCCGAGGTGTACCGGTACTTCGGGGCCTCGGTGCGGGAGGCGATGCGCGCCGCGTTCGGCGACCACGACATGCCGGAGGTGGCGATCGACACCCACCGGGCGCTGGTCGACGCGATCGAGAGCGGCGACCCGGAACGGGCCGAGGCGGCCTGCCGGGCCCTGCTGGCGGAGCCGACGGCGGCGGTGGAGCAGCTGCTCGCCGAGATCGCCGCGCGCAAGTAACGCCGCGTCAACTCCCCCGTCCTGCTTCTTGGTTCACCAGCACAGAGAGTCAGCTCCGCCATGTCTGCCACCCGTACCGCGCAGCCCGTCCTCGATCCGAAGGTCGGTACCCGAACCGCCAGGTTCGCGCACCCCGCCCTGCTGTTGGCGGGGATCGTGCTGGTCGCCCTGAACATGCGGGCCTGCCTGGCGGCGGTGTCGCCGATGGTGGAGGAGATCCAGCACACCTTCGGCCTGTCGGCGGCGGCGAGCGGCCTGATCACCACCGTGCCGGTGCTGTTCCAGGGCGTGGGCGCGCCGCTGACGCCCCGGCTGACCCGCCGCTTCGGCACCGAGCGGGTGGTGCTGGGCGCGGTGCTGACGCTGGGCGCGGGCGTGCTGCTGCGGGTGCTGCCGTCGGCGGTGGCGCTGTACGCGGGCTGCGTGGTGATCGGCGTGGCGATCGCGGTGCTGAACGTGTCGATGCCCGGCCTGGTGAAGCGCGAGTTCCCGCACCGGGCGGCGGCGATGACCGGCGTGTACTCGACCACCATGCTGGTCGGCGCGACCATGGCGGCGGCCCTGTCGGTGCCGCTGGAGCACGCCCTGGGCGGCGGCTGGCAGGCCTCGCTGGGCGCCTGGTCGGTGCTGGCGCTGGTCGCCGGGATCGTCTGGCTGCCGCAGGTGCTGAAGGCCCGTCAGGAGCCCACCGTGCCGGTGCGGGTGGCCCCGGCGGCGGCGGTGCCCGCGCGGAGCTCCGTCAGCCCGTGGAAGTCGCCGCTGGCGTGGCAGATCAGCGCGTTCATGGGCATCTCCTCGCTGCTGGTGTACACCCTGGTCGCGTGGATGCCGACCATTCTGCGCTCGCACGGGATGCCGCAGGGCGAGGCCAGCCTGGTGTTCGCGTTCAGCAACCTGGTGCAGGTGGTCGGCGCGTTCCTGGTGCCGCTGGCTGCGGGCCGGATGACCCGGCAGCGCGGGCTGGCGCTGGCGATGGCCGGGCTGAACGCGGCCGGCATCGCCTGGCTGCTGCTCGCCCCGGTGTCGGGCGCCTGGTTCTCGGCGACGGTGCTGGGCCTGGCGCAGGGCGGCTCGCTGGGCCTGGGCCTGGCGTTCATCGTGCTGCGCACCGACAGCGTGCTGGGCGCGGCGCGGCTCGGCGGGATGAGCCAGGCGGTGGGCTACCTGGTGGCGGCGGCCGGCCCGGTCGGCGGCGGCACGCTGAAGCAGCTGACCGGCAGCTGGGACGCGACGCTGATCGTGATGCTGGTGCTGGCCGGGGTGGCGGCGGCGGCCGGCTGGGGCGCGGGCCGCGACCGGACGGTCTGAGACCCGCGGACGCGAAACGGCGGGGACGGCGCGCAGCCGTCCCCGCCGTTCTCACGTGCGCCCGGGCCTACTCCTCGCCGCTGAGGGTGAGGCCGGCCAGCTTGACGGAGGCCAGCGCGGTGGCGCCGACCGCGACGATGATCAGCAGCCACACCGAGGTGGCCAGGGCGACCGGGGCGGTGACGGTGCCGTCGGCGGCGATCGCCTCGGTCAGCGACAGGCCCCACTGCTGGACGGACAGCGTGCGGGCGCCCTCGACGTAGTTGCCGATCAGGCTCTCCCAGATCAGCGCGTAGGCGAGTCCGGCGATCACGGCGTGCCGGGTGACCACGCCGAGCAGCAGGAACAGCGCGCTGTAGGCGGCGCCGGCAACCATGGTGCCGAGCGCGTAGCCGATCGCGATGCCGTCCGCGCTCCCGTACAGCAGCAGGCCGGCCAGGTAGGTCGGCACGGCGGCGAGCAGCCAGGTGGTGCCGATGGCGACGGCGAGCTTGGTGGTGACGATCTTCCAGCGCGGCAGCGGCTTGGCCAGCAGGTAGACGATCGAGCCGTCCTCGATCTCGGTGGCGATGACGCCGGTGCCGGTGATCAGGCCGGTGATCGGGACCAGGGTGCCCAGGGCGAGGGTGCCGAGGATGCTGTGCGCGAGTTCCAGCTTGTCGAGGGTGCTGCTGCGGGCGATCACCGCGATGACCAGCAGCACGACCGGGACGGCCAGCAGGATCAGGATGCGCCGGCGGCCGAACAGGCCGCGCGCGGTGAGCCTGGCGACGGTGGTGTTCATCGGGGGCCCTTCAGGACGAGACCAGGTACGAGAAGACGCTTTCCAGCGACTCGTCGGCCGGGGAGACGGTGTACAGCCGGACGTCGGCCTCGCGGGCGACCTTGGGCAGCAGGGTGGTGAAGCCCTGGAAGTTGATCGCCTGGACGCGCAACGCCCGCTCCGCCGCGTCGAATTCGATGCCGGAGGTGGAGCCGTCCGCGATCAGTGCGGCGGCGAGGCGCCGGTCGTCGCTGGAGCGCACCAGGTAGCGGTGCGGGCGGTCGGTCATCAGGCGGCGGATCTCGCGGAAGTCGCCGGAGGCGGCGTGCCGTCCGGCCACCACCACCTCGATGTGGCGGGCGAGTTGCTCGACCTCTTCGAGGATGTGCGAGGAGAACAGCACGGTGCGTCCGTCGGCGCCGAACCGCCGCAGCAGTTCCATGAGTTGGAGGCGCTGGCGGGGGTCCATGCCGTTGAACGGCTCGTCGAGCAGCAGCACCGCCGGGTCGTGGACCAGGGCGGAGGCCATCTTGACGCGCTGCTTCATGCCCTTGGAGTAGGTGCCGGTCTGCCGCTCCTGGGCGTACTCCATCTCGACCAGCGTGAGGGCCCGCTCGGCGGCGGCGCCGGGGTCGGCGAGGCCGTGCAGTTCGGCGTTGGCGAGGACGAACTCCCACCCGGTCAGGTAGTCGTACATCGACTCCTTCTCGGGGACCAGGCCGATGTGCCGGTAGACCTGCTGGTTGCGCCAGATCGGGGTGCCGTCCAGGGTGACCGCGCCGGAGGAGGGGGCCAGGAAGCCGCTCATCATGTGGATGAGGGTGGACTTTCCGGCGCCGTTGGGGCCGAGGAGGCCGGTGATGCCCGGTCCGATGGTCATGGTGACGTCGTTGACGGCGACCACGTTGCCGAACCAGCGGGAGACCTTGTCGATGGTGATGACGGCCATGGCTGCCTCTCAGACGTTCCGGTAGCGGCGCAGCGTCAGCGCGTAGCTGCCGGCCGTGAGCAGGACGATCACCGCGGCGAACACCAGCACGCCCGTGGTGCCGGGGGCGATCAGCTTGTCGAAGCTCTCGCCGCCGGTGTCGAACACCTTGTTGACCAGGCCCTCGACGGTGGCGGTGGGCGAGATCAGGTTGGCCCAGTGCGCGGACTCCCGGGGGACCGGGTCGAAGCCGCCGGTCAGGCCGCGGGCGATCGCCGACACCGCGGCGGTGATCATCAGGGTGCCCATGATGGCGGCCACGCCGAAGCCGCGGCGCGGGGTGGCGGCGGCGATCAGCAGGCCGAGCGCGGAGTACAGCAGCGCGTACAGGACGGCGGCGACCAGGCCGTACCCGAGGTGGGCCAGGTTGTCGCCGAGCGGGAAGCTGTTGAGCATCGCGCCGACGAACAGCACCAGCAGCGGCAGCACCAGGATGATCAGCAGGGCGCTGACCATGGCGGCGAACTTCGCGGCCACGTAGTTGCCGCGGCTGGCGGGCCGGGAGAAGTACAGCGGGACGACGTGGTGGCGCAGGTCGCGGGACATCAGCACGGGGGCCTGGGCGGCGAGGAAGATCTGCGTCAGCACTCCGAAGTTGCCGAGGTACTGGGCGTAGTCCAGCGGCATCTCCTTCAGGTCGGCGAAGGCGACGATGGCGATGATCGCCAGGGTCGGCGCGGTCATGCCGCCGAACAGCAGGAACGGCAGCACCTTGGACTTGCCGGAGCGGCCGAGGCCGAACGCGGCGCGCAGGCTCTGCACGTACAGCGAGCGGGTGGCGTAGCCGCGGCCCAACCGGGGCCCGGTGTAGGGGCGGTAGCCGATGTCGTGGATGACGCCGCTGTGGGACTGGGCGGGGGTGGTCATGCCTGCTCGCCTCCTGCCGGCACGGCCGCGGCCTGCTCGTCGTGCACCTCGGGTGCCTCGGATGCCTCGGGGCCGGCGCTGAAGATCTCGGCGACCCGGTGGCGGCGCTGCTCCAGCCGGATCAGGCCGACGCCGAGGTCGTCCACGGTGTCGCGGATGGTGTCGTAGGTCTCGTCGCCCGCGAGCTCGACCAGCAGGATGCGGCCGCCGTCGGCGCGCACCGTCAGTCCGGCGGCGGTCAGGCGTTCGCGCAGCACCGTCTCGGAGTCGAAGGCGAGGTCGGTGGGGTGGTCGGTGACCTCGACCGCGAGCAGCTGGGTGGCCTCGGTGAACGAGGCGGTGGAGGAGGACCGCAGCAGCTTGCCGCCGTCGATCACCACCAGGTGGTCGCAGGTGCGTTCCAGTTCGCCCAGCAGGTGGGTGGTGACCAGCACCGAGATGCCGAAGTCGGTGTGGACGCGGCGGATCAGGCCGAGCATCTCGTCCCGGCCGACCGGGTCGAGGCCGTTGGTGGGCTCGTCCAGCAGCACCAACTGCGGGTCGTGGACGAGTGCTTGGGCCAGTTTCACGCGCTGCTTCATGCCGGTCGAGTAGCCGCCCATCGGGCGGTAGCGCTCCTCGTACAGGCCGACGTGGCGCAGCGTGTCGGCGGTGCGTTCGCGGGCGGCGGCGGCCGGCAGGCCGGACATCCGGGCCATGTGCACCACGAACTCGGTGGCGGACACGTCCGGCGGCAGGCAGTCGTGCTCGGGCATGTAGCCGACCAGGGCGCGGATCTCCTCGCCCTGGGTGGCGATGTCCAGGCCGAGCACCTGGCCGGTTCCTTCGGTGGCGGGGGACAGCCCGAGCAGGATCTTGATGAGGGTGGACTTGCCCGCGCCGTTCGCTCCGACCAGTCCGACCACGCCGGGCTGCACCTCCACGGTGAGCCGGTCGAGCGCGGTGACCCGGGGGAACCTCTTGGTGAGGCCGTCCGTCTTGATGACTGTGGACACGGTCTCAACCTAGTGCCGGAGTCCCGGGCGGGGAATGCGCTGAAGAGCCCGGGTTCCGTACGCCCCCGGGATGACACTCCGGGCCCGCCCCCTAGGGGTTCCGGGGGACGGGCCGGAGCCGACGCTCCGTCAACTGACCTTCGTGTCGGCGTTGCTCATGCCGCCGGCCAGCAGCGCGCTCTGCAGCAGCAGCACCTGGTGGAACGCCTGGTCGTTGACGCCGTGCGGGTTGGTCAGCTGGACCAGCGCGACGATGTCGCCGCACTGCAGCCAGCCGAGCCGGCCGGTGGGCAGGCCGCCGGACCGGGCCTCCGAGAGGCGGACCACGACCTGGCCGAACGCGACGGGGTACTTGCCGTCCTGGTCGAGGCGCGAGGACTCGATGTCCTTGGTCTCGCCCATGATGTCGGTGTTGGAGAAGAAGTGGCTCGCCTCGTCCTGCGAGCCGAACCGGATCAGCCGCAGCTCGGTGGTGGTGCCGTCCTTGGCGGTCCAGCCCTGGCCGGCGGCGGCCCGGCAGGCGTCACTGATCAGCCACTTGGCGTACTTGTCCTCCTTGGCCAGCATCATGTCCCGGTCGCAGGGCATCCAGCGGCCCGCCACCGGCGGCAGGGTGGCCGGCGCGCTCGGCGACGCGGTGCCGGAGGCGCCGGGGTCGGCGCTCGGGCTCGGGCTCGGCGACGCGGAGCCGGACGCGTTCGGGCTCGCGCTCGGGGCGGCGGACGGGCCGGTGCCGACGGCGCCCTTGGGCAGCGGCAGCAGCAGGCCGCGCAGGTCGGCGGCGTGCGTCTTGACCCGGTAGTCGGCCGGGGCGGAGGCGCCGACCGGCAGCGGAGGCAGCGTCAACTCCGGGAAGGCGTACCGGCCGTCGTTCGGCGTGGCCAGGCCGGGGAGGTCGGTGCGGTCCGGCAGGGTCACCGCGACCGCGGCGGCCGCGCCGGTCGCCACGGTCAGCAGCAGGGCCGCGCCGACCTGCCAGAGCCGCTTGCGGTCGGGCTTCGGCGTCCGGGCGGGCGTGCCGTCCTCGGCGGGCGGCTCGACGGCGATCGGGGCATCGGCCGGGACGCCGGTCGGGGCGGCGGTCTCCGCGTCCGGGCGGGTGGGCTCGACCGGCCCGGAGTTCGGGGTGATGTCGGTGCTCATGCGGTGGCTCCCGGGATGGCCAGTCGGTCGAGTTGCTGACGGAACAGGTCGACGACCTTGTTCTGGTCGAGGGGCGCGACCCCCTCGACCTCCATCTGCACCAGCAGGTCGCCCACGCCGGCGTAGCACTCCAGGGAGTCGAGCTCGTCGCCGGCCTTCAGCATCGGCAGCGCGCAGTGCGCCTCGGGGTGCCCGACGACGCCCGGGCCGAGCCGGTACAGCTCGTTGTCGGTGTACCACTTGCCGTACGAGTTGTTCTCCGCGGCCACGGCCTGCTGGTTGTACTGGCTCAGCACCAGCGTCACCATGGTCCGGTTGTCCGCGGTGACCAGGCTGCGCGCGCCGATGCCCTGGAGGTGCAGGGAGGTCAGCGCGTCCTGGGCGTCCTTGCGGTACTTCTCCGGGATGTGGGCGAGGAAGTCCTCCCGGGCCTTGTCCAGGTCCTGGTCGCGGAGTTCGTGGTCGTTGCCGATCGACTTGTAGTCGGGGCCCAGCCGGTAGCCGCCGGGCACCGGCAGCAGCAGGTCCCGCAGGCTGCCGAAGTGGTTGCCGTTGGACTTCGCGCCCCACTGCTGCTGGGCGGCCTGGCTCGCCGAGGGCGCGGGGGCCGCGACCGTCGGGGCCGGGGTGTCCTGGTAGTGGACCTTGATGATCACCTCGCCGATGCCGACGCCGACCAGCGCCGCCGCGACCAGCGCGGCGGCGGCCTTCAGCGCGGTACGGCGCGGCTTCGCGGGCGCGGCCGTCTGCTCGGTGAACTCCGTTGCGGTTTCGCCGAGTTGGACGACCTCGGCACCGGTCGACGTGGCGGCGGCCGGCTCGGGGGATTCGATGTCGGTCACGCGAGACGCTCCCACTGTCGCTTGGCGATGTCCTCCAGCTGGGACCGGTCCACGGGGTTCTTGGCGAAGACCTCGACGGCCATCAGCACGGTGCCCTTCCGGGCCAGGGCCTCGGCCCAGTAGTACTGCTCGGTGCTGCGGGCGTACGTGGAGGGCACCTTGGAGACCATGACCACGCTGTCGTCGTTGCCCGGAATCTTCGACATGTCCACATCGCTGCGGCGCGGGCTCATGCCGGCGAGCGCCTTGTTCGCGCTCTCCGGCGCGTACTGCGTCAGGTAGATCCGGTAGGTGACGTCATCGACGGACCAGCTGACCGTCGCCTCCCGGCGCCAGCCGGAGAGCAGCAGGTTGCTGAACGTCTCGGCGCTGTCGCCGAAGGTCTCCGCCTGGTCCGCGACGGACATCCAGCGGTCGCCGTCGCCCTCGGTCCGGTCCTTGGAGCCGTCCGGGCGCTTGATCAGCAGGGCGCGCAGGTCGCCGTCGATGTTCAGCGGCTGCGGACCGGCCGCGGCCAGCGCCTTGGCGTCGACCCGCTCGGCCGAGTAGCCGAGCTTCGGCGCGACCAGCGCCGGCAGCGGCGTCGCCGGACGCGAGGCCTGGATGCCGTACCCGACGGCGGCGCCGATCACCGGGCCGGCCACCACGGCGGTCAGGAACAGCGCGCCGGCGCTCAACTTCCGCTGCTTGCGGGCGGGTTCCGGGCCGGCCGCGAGCGTCTCGACCTGCCCGAAGGCCTCGGGGGCCTCGGGGGCCTCGGGGGCCTCGGCGGCCGTCTCGGGGGTTTCGGGGGTCTCGGGGGTTTCTGCGGCCGGCGCCTCGGGCTGCTCGGCGGGTGCTTCGAGGGGTGCTTCGACGGCCGGGCCGGCCGCCGGGGGTTCGGACGGCACGGCGGCGGCCGCCCCGGGCTCCGCGGCGCCCGTGGACTCGGTGCTCAACTGGTACTCCTGGAAGAAGAGTTCGGGACGGACGTCAGCCGTTGGTGAGGCGGTCGCGCTCGCGCTTCATGGCGTCGGCGAGCAGCGCCTTGTCGGGGTCGCCCTGCACCTCGACGGTGATCTCGTAGACCACGTCGCCGACCACGCCGATGCCGATCAGCGCACCGGTGTACGCCTGCTGCTTGGGCTTGAAGATGTAGCCCTTGGCGTTCGGCACCCCGTCGATGTCGAACGAGTCGTCGCCGTAGCCCGAGTGGTCGGCGAAGCCCTGCGCGCGGTCGGTGCGGCCGAAGCGCTTGAGTTCCGAGCGCACCTCGGTCTTGCCGTCCCGGAGGCGGTAGGTGCGGCCGGCGGCGTCCTTGAAGCCCCAGGAGTCCAGCACCTCCTTGATGTCGACGTCGTCGCTGTACTGCGCCTGGAGGTCGTCGGTGCTCAGCATCGCACCGTCCGGCGAACCGTACGGGTCGGCGTTGTCCGGCACCGGCAGCAGGAAGTACCGCAGGTCGCCGGTGTGCTTGCCGCCGGAGACGCTGCCCTGCAGCGTGCTGGACGGGCGGGGCGCCGGGATCGCCGACGGGGGCGCGCTGGGCGACGGGCTGGGCGAGGCGGAGGCGCTCGCACTGGCCGAGGCGCTGGTGGCGGGCGCCGGCGCGGCGGCCACCGCCTTGTTCCGGTCGGGCTTGCCGACGGCGACGGTGATGGCGGCGCTGGTCGCGGTCACCGCGAGCAGCACCGCCACCGACAGCGCCACGGCGGCCGCCCGGGGCAGCCCGCCACGGCCTGCGGCGGGCTGCTGCTCGGCGGCCGCGGCCTCGTCGAATGCGGCCTCGTCGCCCGCGGGCAGCTCGACCGCGGGCTGCTCGGGGCCGGGCGGAGCCGGGGTGGACGACGGGTTGGGTTCGGTGGCCGCCGCCTGCTCGGCAGGCTCGGCGGCCGACTCCTGACCAGGGGTCGGTTCGGAAACGGACAAGGGTCTCCCCCCAGAGTGCGCATGGACGACCGCATGGCGGCACGAACCGTCCCCCCGGCCGGCTCGAACACCGGCGTCACCATGCGGTGCACGAATTATGGGAGTCCTGTGCAGCCGTCAACAACACGCCCGCGCCGCCGATTTGCCGCAATCCCGAGCCAATCGGACAGGCCGTGACCGAAACGCAACCCCCGGCCCGATCAGCTGGTCCCCGAGTCATCCTTCGTGGACGGAGCAGGCCGATCCGACGGGGCATCCGCGGGCACCGCAGGCGGCTCCTCCGGGGCGCGCGGCGCGGGCGCGGAGGGCTGCGCGGAGGGCTGCGCGGGCGCCTGCCCGGCGTACGCGGCGGGCGGTGCGGCGGGGTCGGTCAGCGGGATACCGGCGGCCTCGGCCAGGGCGATGTCGAGGCGCTCGTTGCGGATCCGGCGGTCGATGTACATGACGCCGTTGGCGAGCGGGGTCAGCGGCGCGGTCACCATCGTGAACACCAGCATGAACAGCATCCCGAGCGCCAGCACCACGGTCAGCGCGCCGGTGCTGGGCACCGTGGCCGTCTCCTGCTGGTCGAGGTTGCCGAAGAAGACGGCCGGCATCATGCCGCTGAGGACCATCATGAACGGGGCCGCCACGATGTTGGCCGCGAGCCGGCCGGTCAGCGCCACCACCGTGGTCAGCAGCAGGCTGCGCCACCAGTTGCCCTCGTTGAGCCGCCAGGCCCGGCGGATCGCGCCGACCGGCGTGCTCTCCTCCAGCACCACCACCGGCACCTGCAGGATCAGCCGGATCATCACGAAGAACGCGCCGATCGCGACGACCGGGAACAGCACGAGCAGCAGCAGCATCGGCAGCGGATTGTCGAACAGCACCCCGAGGACGAACGGGACGACGAGCGCCACCACGTACAGCAGCATCAGCGGCACGAACACCGCGGCCTGCGACAGCACGGCCGGCCACAGCCGGGGCAGCGTCTCCTTCCAGGCCTGCCGGGCCGTGATCCGACGGCCCAGCGTCGCGGCCCGCAGCACCACCGTGGACAGCGGCGCGGCGATCAGGTACTGGACGAACAGCACCAGTCCGACCACCAGGAACAGCAGCAGCATCGGGCTCATCACGTCCCACAGCTGCTCGCCGGTCGGGTCCTCCCCGTCCTTCGGCAGCCGGTCGAGCGCGTCGCGCACACCGCCCACGCCCAGCAGCGACACCAGCACCACCGGCACCGCGCCGACGCCCGTCACCGCCAGCAGCGGCAGGTACAGCGCCGTGAAGCAGCGGCGGATGGTGTCGAACACGGCGCCGAACATCTCGCCGAACGACATCGGACGCAGCGGGATCACCCCCGGCTTCGGCGCGACCGGAGCAGCCCCCCAGGGCCCCTGCCCCCACCCGCCCGGGCCGCCCGCCCCCGGCCAGTGGCCCTGACCGTAGGGCTGCCCCTGGCCCCACTGCCCGCCGGGCCGCTGCCCGGAACCGCCGCCGTCCGTACTCATCCGAACCCCTCCAGAAACCACCGCCCCGGGCCGGCCCCGGAACTTGCCGACGAGCCTAGGCCTCACCCCCGCCCACCCCCGACCCACCCCCTGCCGCCCTCCCGACCTCCCGTCACGCCATCTGCGCGGGAGGAGGCCGACCCAGAGGCAGACGGTCTCCGTGACACGGTCGAGCGCACCGACTTGGTCGTTCAACAGGTGCCGCACACGCCGGACGCCGAGTTCCGGGCCTCCCTCGGCCATCCGTGACCACCCCTCCTCCGCGCCCCGGCCCCCGGGCACCGTCGCCGAAGCCTGCTCGAACCGTCACTCGCCGGTGGGTACGCGTAGGGTCGGCTGCATGCGTCTGAGCACGGTGATCCTCCCCATCCACCGGTGGGGCGAGGGGCAGAAGATCTGGCAGCGGGCCGAGGACCTCGGGTTCCACGCCGCGTACACGTACGACCACCTGTCCTGGCGGTCCTTCCGGGACGAGCCGTGGTTCGGGGCGGTCCCGACGCTGACGGCCGCGGCGACGGCCACCCAGCGCATGCGTCTGGGCACCCTCGTGACCTCGCCGAACTTCCGCCACCCCGTGACGCTGGCCAAGGAACTGATCACGCTGGACGACGTGTCCGGCGGGCGGCTCACGCTGGGCATCGGCGCGGGCGGGACGGGCTTCGACGCGACGGCGATGGGCCAGCAGGCGTGGTCGCCGAAGGAGCGGGCGGACCGGTTCGCGGAGTTCCTGCCGCTGTTGGACGACCTGCTGCGGCACGACGCCACCACGCGGGAAGGGACGTTCTACTCGGCGGTCGAGGCGCGGAACATCCCCGGCTGCGTGCAGTCGCCCCGGGTGCCGTTCTACGTGGCGGCCACCGGGCCGCGCGGGCTCAGGCTCGCGGCGGAGTACGGGCAGGGCTGGGTGACGTACGGGGACCCGCGCGGCCCGGCCGACGTGCCGGTGGAGCAGGCGCCCGAGGTGATCGCCCGACAGCTCGGAAAGCTCACGTCGGCCTGTGAGGCGGCCGGCCGGGACGTCGGCGAGCTGGAGAAGCTGCTGCTGCAGGGCTCGACCGCCGAGAAGCCGCTCCAGTCCCTGAACGCCTTCGTCGACTGGGCCGGCCGCTACCAGGAACTGGGCATCACCGAGCTGGTGATCCACTGGCCGGTGCCGGACTCGATCTTCGCCACCGACCCCGACGTCTTCGAACGGATCGCCACCGAGGGCCTCGACCAGCTGAGTTGACCCGGGACCGGACGGCCGAGCCCCGGAGGCGACGTCGGCCGAGCCGCGATCGTCGGGCCGCGTTCGCCGCGATGCCACGGTGGTGATGCCGGGCGTTGGCCGGGCGCTGGGACGCTCACGGGCACATTCAGCCACCCTCGCAGGGAGTGTCATGCGATTCCGAGTCCCGTCCGCGGTCCCGCTGTTGGCGGTCGGCGCGGCCCTGGTCAGTGTTGCCGCGACGGCGCCGAGCGCGGTGGCCGCGCCCGGTGCGCCGGGGCAGCGTCCGTCGTTCTGCGGGCACGACAACCGGCACACGCCGTTCGCGGGCTACCTGTGCGCGCGGCCCGGGGAGCTGCTGGACGTGCGGATCGGGGACGTCCACCCGACGCAGCCGTCGCTGGGCTTCGACGAGGTGTACTACAAGCTCGGCCGGTACACGCTCGGCAAGGACGCGGTCAACAAGAAGTTCAGCGACTGGTGCGAGGCGGACGGCCGGATCGAGGCGGTCGCGGTGCGGCCGGACGCGCGGCTGGACGACCCGTCCTCCTTCAGCTGCGCGCTGCCGGTCGGCGGGGAGACCGCGGACAGCGCGGCCGCGATGAAGACCGTGGTGATCGGCCCGGGCGGCGAACCGTTCCTGACGGACGGCCACCACACGCTGACCTCGTTCTACGAGACCCCGGACGGCGGCGCGAACCTGCACGTGCGGCTGCGGGTGCTGGCCAACCTGAGCACGCTGACCCAGAAGGACTTCTGGGAGCGGATGCGGGCCGAGAAGTGGGTGTACCTGAGCGACCCGCAGGGCAACCCGGTGAAGGTCAACAAGCTGCCGACCTCGGTCGGGCTGGCGAACTTCCAGGACGACAAGTACCGCAGCCTGCTCTACTTCGGCCGCGACATCGGCTACACCCAGAACTCGGTGCCGTTCCAGGAGTTCTACTGGGGCAGCTGGATCCGGGACGCCGCGCCGGTCGACCTCTCCTCCTGGGACCGGTCCGACCTGGCCGGCTACCTGGCCGCCGTGAAGGGCACCACCCAGGCGATGGCGGCGCTGCCGAAGAGCACCGTCGTCAACAACGGCTTCACCGCGGCCGAGCTGGGCGCGCTGGACCAGTGGAACGCCGGGAAGGCCGCCAACAAGGGCGAGTTCGACAAGCTGAGCAAGCCGTACTCGGACGCCAAGCCGGGCAAGTTGGCGTACGCGCTGGAGTACAGGCGGGTCAACGGCCTGGGCTGAGTCGGCACGCGACGCGCGAAGGGGGCCGGCGGCCGCCTTCGCGCGTCCCGGGTGTCAGGAGCCGAGCAGGCTCACGGCCGGGGCCTCGGTGGCCTTGCCGGTGGCGGCCTTGGAGACCTGGTCGGCCGTCAGCGCCTTCTTCCAGACCTGGACGCCGGTGATCGAGCCGTTCCAGGCGTCCGTCCACTGCGACTTGGAGCGGGCCCGGCCGAGCTCCAGCGGGCCGGTGCCGTGCACGACCGACGGCGCGGCGGTGGTCTGGGCGAGGGTGCCGTCCACGTACAGCGAGATGGACTTGGCCTTGGCGTTGTAGACGCCGGTCAGGGTGGTCCACTGGCCGGTGGCGGCGGCTCCGCCGGACACCGCCAGGGCGCTCTTGCCGTCCTGGTTGGCGGTCTGCACCTTGAAGACCCAGCGGTTGCGGTTGCTCCCGGCGTCCTCGCGTCCCAGGTAGAAGGAGAAGAACTGCTCGCCGTTCTGCGACAGCGCCGCCTTGGAGGCGCTCGCGGCGTCGTTGCGGACCACGGCGGAGACGGTGAAGTCCTTGGTGGTGTCCACGGACGCGTCGGCGGCCTCGGCCCAGGCGTCGCCGCTGCCGGTCAGCTGCAGCGCCTTGCCGTCGCGGCCGGCGGCGGCGCCCACCTTCGCGGCGCCGCCGAGCTTCAGGCCGGGCACCGTGTCGGCGACCTCCGTGCCGGTGCCGCCCTTGCCGCCCGGCCCGGCGGAGGCGCTCGCGGACGGGGCGGCGGAGGGGGCGGCGCCGACCTGCGCCGCCTTGGGGATGGCCGGGCCGGCGGAGTCGTCCATCATCACCGCGACGGCGACCATCGCGCCGACGGTCACCAGGCCGGTGGCCAGCGCGGTGATGCCCAGGGTCCGCTTGCGGCGGGCCTCCCGTGCGTCGACCTCGGCCATCGTCCGCCAGTACGCCGCTTCCGGTCCCCCCGCCATCGGCTCCCTGGTCGCGCCCGCCGCACTGCCCGCCGCCCGCCTGCCCGCCACGTTCTCCCCGATCCGTCCGCTTGCCTGTCGGCGGAACTCTAGGGGGCCCGGTTCGAACACGCGAACCGGAACGGCGCTCGTCGCTGCGTCCCGTTCGCCTGAACAACCGCCAGGCGAACGGGAGTTGAGCAGATTCCGTCAGCCCCGGCGAGTGGCCCGACGACGGGCGGACAGCGTGACGGCGCCGGCGCCGAGCAGCACCAGGACGGTGCCGCCGATCAGCATCGGGGTCGAGCCGGAGCCGCCGCCGGTGGACGCCAGGTTGACGGTGCCGGCCGGAACGGAGGCCGGGCTCGGGGTGGTGCTCTCGACCGCGGCGGCGGGCACGACGGCCGGGGCGGCAGCCGGCACGACGGCCGGGGCGGCGGCCGGGGCCGCGGCGTCCTTGACGGCCGGGGTCTGCGCCGAGGGGGTCGCGGCCGGGGCGCTCGGGGCCTTGGTGGTGGCGGTGGGCGCCGGGGCGGCGGGGTGGACGATCGGGAGGGTGAAGTGCGGGGTCTCCCGCAGGTGGCTCTGGTAGGGCTGCTGGACGCCGACCCGAACGTCGACCTGCTTCTGGGCCGCGGTGGAGTGCGAGGTGACCGAGAGCCGGAACATGAAGCGGGTGGCGCGGCCGGGCGCCAGGTCGGTGGCGAGGAAGGAGTAGTCGCCGCGCAGCGTCGGGTCGCAGCCGGGCTTCAGCGCAATGGTCTTCCAGACGCCGTTGTGCGCCACCTGCAGGACCAGGTCCTCGGCGTGCAGGTTGCCGGCGATGTCGCCCGCGTCGTTGGAGAAGGTGGGGAACGGCTGGACGCCCTTGAGCATCTCCGTGCCGCCGTTGTAGACCTCGACGCCGAACTCGACCGCGGCGCCGCCCTCGGTGATCGTGCGGGCGTCCCGGGGGAGCAGCCCGACCTCCGGCTTGGGCTCCGCCGCCGGGGCGTCGGCCGGGGCGGACGCGGTCGCGGAGGCGGCCGGCTGGGCGTCGCCGCAGGCCCAGGCGCTGGTGGCCCCGCCGAGGACGGGAATGGTGGCGCCGAGCACGGCGGTGGCGGCGAGAACGGCGAGGCGGGTGCGGCGGGTACGGACGGACATCGGAAGTTCCCCCCAGGAACTGGTGACTGCGAGTAGTGGATGCGGCGGGTGCCCCTGATCGTTTCCGCTGGCCGGGCGAGCGCCGCTGAAAGAATTCTGTCGATCGGATGTCCGAGGCAGATCAGTGATTCGTCACCGCGGGGCAACAGTCGGTCGCACCCGTACCTCACCCGGACGGACCAGTTTCTGACGGTCCGTCGGCCGACAGCCCGACCCGTTGCCGCCCCACGTGCACAGATACGGGGCGGGGGTATCGTTTCCCGGGTGGAACGGGCCGTGCGGGTGAGCCACCCCGCCGGGCGGACGGTCGCCCGGTGGGCGGTGCTGTGCGCCCTGCTGCTCGGGCTGTTCCTGATGCACGGGAGCCCGGCGAGCGCCGCCGGCTGCCACCCGGCCGAAGGCGCCGCGATGGCGGCCCACCCGGGGGCGCACGCCGATGAAGGGGGCGGGCGGGTCGCCGCGGGTGCGCCGGGCGCGCACGGTCGGACCTCCGCCGACTGCGTCTCCACCCCGGCCCGCGACCGGGCGCCGCTGGCCGGCCCGTCCGCCGCCGCGCCGTGGAGCCACCCGCAGCCGCCCGCCGTCGCCGGACCGCTCCGGACGGGCGGCGCCGAGACCGGCAGGTCACCGCCGGACAGCGGGCGGGAACTGCTGACCAGGGTCTGCGTCGCCCGCAGGTGAGAACGCCACCCGGCCGCCCGTCGAGGGCCGCCGGGCGCCGCGTCCTGCCCGCAGAACACCCGCATCCTGGAGCGAACTCCGATGACCCGCACCACCACGACCACCCGCCGCACCCTGCTGGCCGGCGCTGCCGCCGCCGCGCTCGCCCTGACGCTGGCCGCCTGCGGCAGCGACCCGATGCCCGGCATGGAGCACGGCGCCGCCCCCTCCGCGAGCGGCTCCGCCGCCGGGCACGACGCCATGCCCGGCATGAGCCACGGCCCCGAGGGCATGGCGGGCATGGGCGACAGCGCCGACGGACTGGCCGCCGAGCGGGGCGGCTACCGCCTCGACGGCAGCCTGGCCGGCACCGAGTACCGGTTCACCGTGACCGGCCCGGACGGCAAGGTGCTGACCGAGTACCAGCCCGAGCAGACCAAGGAGATGCACTTCTACGCGATCCGCTCCGACCTGTCCGGCTTCCAGCACCTGCACCCGACGCGCTCCGCCGACGGCACCTGGACGGCCCCGCTGGCCGCCCTGCAGCCCGGCGACTGGCGGATGTACGCCTCGTTCGTCCCCGGCGCGGGCAGCGGCAAGGGCACCGGGCTGGTGCTCAGCCGCACCACGACCGTCGCCGGGCAGGCCAGTGCGGTGCCGCTGCCGGCGGCCGCCACGAGCACCACCGTCGACGGCTACACCGTCGCCGTGGCGGGCGCGCCGAAGGCCGGCGCGGCCGGGGAGCTGACCGTCACCGTCAGCAAGGACGGGCAGCCGGTCACCGACCTGGAGCCCTACCTGGAGACGTACGCCCACCTGACCGCCTTCCACGCCGGCGACCAGGCGTTCGCGCACCTCCACCCGGAGACCGAGGTCACCGCCCGGGGCGGCGGCCCGACCCTGTCGATCCACGCCGAACTGCCGAAGCCCGGCGACTGGCGGCTGTTCCTCCAGTTCCAGACCGGCGGCACCCTGCACACCGCGGCGCTCACCCTGAACGTCGCCGCCTGACCGCCCCGGGCCCGCCTCCCCGGGGGCGGGCCCGCTTCCCGTACAAGTGCGCGAAGATGGACGGATGACCGCCTCCCCGCGCCCCCGCCTGATCGCCACCGACCTCGACGGCACCCTGCTGTGCCCCGGCGGGACGGTCTCCGCCCGGACGGCGGCCGCGCTGGCCGCCGCCGAGGCCGCCGGGGTGCAGGTGGTGTTCGTCACCGGCCGCCCGCCGCGCTGGATGCGCCACCTCGGCCCGCACATCGGCGGCCACGGCGTGGCGATCTGCTCCAACGGCGGCGCGGTGGTCGACGTCCGGCGCGGCGAACTGCTGGAGACCTGTCCGCTGGAGCGCGCCGACACGCTCGCCGTGGTGGAGCGGCTGCGGGCCGAACTGCCCGGCACCGCCTTCGCGTTCGAGTTCCCCGGCGGGTTCGCCCGGGAGGCCGGGTACACCGTCTTCTTCGGCGAGTCGGAGGACGACCACCCGGTCGGCCCGGCCGCCGAACTGCTCGCCTCCGGCCGGGTGGACGGCCTGTTCAAGCTCCTCGGCAAGCACCCCGACCTCTCCCCCGACGAGTTCCTCGACCGCGCCCGCGCCGCCGTCGGCCCGCTCGCCGAAGTCACCCGCTCCAGCCCCATCCCCCTGGTCGAGATCAGCGCCCCCGGCGTCACCAAGGCCAGCAGCCTCGCCCGCTGGTGCGCCCAGCACGACATCGACGCCACCGAGGTCATCGCCTTCGGCGACATGCCCAACGACCTCGACATGCTCGCCTGGGCCGGCCAGTCCTACGCCGTCGCCAACGCCCACCCCCTGGTCCTCTCCGCCGTCACCCGCCACACCGCCAGCAACGAACACGACGGCGTCGCCGCGATCATCGAAACCCTCCTCTGACCTCCGCCCGCCCCGGGCCTGTCACACATCGGGTACTACACTTTCCCCATGGAGAGCTCCCGCCCCGGCCGGACCCGGGTGACAAGCGTCTCGCTGCGTGCCGAGACCCTCGAAGCGATCCGCGCGCGCGCCGGGAAGCAGGGCGTCTCCTCCTACATCGAGGAGGCCGTCCAGCGGCAGTTGCAGCGGGAGGCCGTCGACGACTTCATCGCCGCCGCGGAGGCCGAGCACGGCCCGGTCGACCCGGCCGAGGTCGCGGCCCTGGTCGAGAGCGTCCGCGCCCACCACGCCGCACACCCCGGAGACGCTTCCGCGGACGCCGCGTGAGCGGGACGCTGGTGCTCGACAGCGAGGCGCTCTCCAAGCTCTCCCGACGGCACCGTTCGATGACCACCTGGCTGGACGCCGCCCGCACACTGGACCTGCTGCTGGTCACCAGCGCCGCCACCCTGGTCGAGGCCCGCGACCCGAAGGTGCCACAAGCGGCCTTCGACCACGCCGTCTCGCTCACCAAGGTGCGCCCCGTCACCGAGGAGGTCGCACGGGACGCGAGCCGGCTGCTGGCAGCCGAGGGCCTGCACGGCCACAAGTACGCGATCGACGCGATGCTCGCCGCGACGGCCCATCTGGAGCGCGGCCGGGTGACCGTCGTGACCAGTGACACCGACGATCTGCGGCGACTGTGCCACCCGCGCATCGCGGTCCTGCCCGTCTGACCTCCCCGTCGACCGGCCGTCACAGCCGGGCCGTCCAGCGGACGCGGGTGCCCTTGGCGTCGGGGCCGGGTTCGTGCCAGGCGTCGCCGCCGAGGGCTTCGGCGCGGCGGGTGAGGTTGCGCAGGCCGGAGCGGCGGCCGTCCGGGGGGATGCCGATGCCGTCGTCGGTGACGGTGAGCAGGACGCCGGGCAGGCCGGGCGAGTCGGGGTCGGGGCGGACGGGGCGGCCGTCGGGGCCGAGGTGGACGGTGGCGTCGAGTTCGACGGCGACCCGGGAGGCGCGGGCGTGCCGGGCCGTGTTGGAGAGCATCTCCCGCAGCGCGGCGAGGAGTTGGCGCGAAGCCTGCTCGCCGACCAGGCTCTCGACCGGGCCGGTGAAGGTGATCGCGGGCCGGAAGCCGAGCGCCGCCGCGGCCTGACTGCCCTCGCGCAGGACGCGGGTGCGCAGGGTGTCGGGCTCGTCGTCGGTGTCGTCGTGCTGGAGGGCGTAGATGGTGGTGCGGACTTCCTGGATGGTGGCGTCGAGTTCGTCGACGGCCTGCCCGATGCGCTGCCGCACCTCGGGGACGACGGCCCGGCGGGCGGCGCCCTCCAGCATCATGCCGGTGGCGAAGAGGCGTTGGATGACCAGGTCGTGCAGGTCGCGGGCGATCCGGTCGCGGTCCTGGAAGACCGCGAGGCGCTGCTGGTTGAGCTGGTACTCGGCGAGGCGCAGGGCCAGCGCGGCCTGCGAGGCGAAGGTTTGGGCGAGTTGCCGTTCGGTGCCGGTGAAGGGCGCGGTGCCGGCCGCCCGCCACACGCACAGCGCGCCCAGCACCCGGCCCGCGGACACCATCGGCACGGCCAGGCACGGCCCGAACTCCCCTGCCAGCCGGTCGAATTGGCCGACCGAGGCGGTTTCGGGGGCGGTGGCCGGATCGTCCAGGTTCACGGGTTCGCCGGCCAGCAGCCGGGGGGCGAGGCCGCTCCGGGGGAGCAGTTCGCCGGCGAGGTAGTCGGCGCGTTCCCCGGAGGCGTAGGCGACCCGCATCCGGTCCTCGCCGGCCGGCAGCAGGACCATGCCGAGCGCGCCCTCGGCGAGTTCGCGGACCTGTTCGGCGGCGACCGTCAGCGCGATCCGGGCCTCGTCGGTGGAGAGCAGCGACGTGGTGACGGCGGCGGCCGCGGTGATCCAGCGTTCGCGGCGCCGGCCCTCCTCGTACAGCCGGGAGTTCTCGATCGCGACGCCCGCGGCGGCGGCCAGCGCGAGCACCACCTGTTCGTCCTCGGGGGTGAAGGAACCGCCGCCCTGCTTCTCGGACAGGTAGAGGTTGCCGAACACCTCGCCGCGGACCCGGATCGGCACGCCCAGGAAGGACACCATCGGCGGGTGTCCGGGCGGGAAGCCGACCGAGCGCGGGTCGGTGGACAGGTCGGTGAGCCGCAGCGGCCGCGGGTCGTCGATCAGCGCGCCGAGGATGCCGCCGCCGGTGGGCAGGTGGCCGATCCGGCGGACGGTGGCGCCGTCGACGCCGACGTGGATGAAGTCCGACAGGCCGCCGCCGTGCGGGTTGACCACGCCGAGCGCGGCGTACCGGGCGTCGACCAGTTCGGCGGCGCCGGAGGCGATCCGCTGCAGGGTGGTGTGCGGGTCGAGGTTGGCGCCGACCGAGACCACGGCCTCCAGCAGGCGCTGCATCCGGTCGGCCACGGCGGCGGCGGACTGAAGCCGTTCCGAGACCTCGGTGACCAGGGTGTCCAGCCCGAGCGAGGAGATCTCGGGGATGCGCGGTGGACCGTTCTCGGCGGCCGGGTGATCCATGCCACCAGTGTGCCCGTTCGTCCCAGTTCGTCCGGTATTCGGGTCAGCGCGCGGCCCGACCGGCCGGGGCGGCGGCCGCGACGCGCGTCTCGCCGGCCCGCTCCCGGGCCAGCATCGCGTTCAGCCGGCCGCCGGGCCGGTCCGCCAGCTGCGACCAGCGGCCGCGTTCGACCACCCGGCCGTCGTCCAGCACCAGCACCTCGTCGACGCTGCTGTCGTCGAGGCCGGCCAGCCGGTGGGTGATCAGCAGCGTGGTGCGGCCCTCGGTGGCGGCCAGCAGGTCGGCGGTGAGGGCGTCGGCGGTGGCGACGTCGAGGTGTTCGGCGGGCTCGTCCAGCACCAGCACGGGGAAGTCGGCGAGCAGCGCGCGGGCCAGCGCGAGGCGCTGGCGCTGGCCGCCGGAGAGGCGGGCGCCGTGTTCGCCGACCATGGTGTCGAGGCCGTCCGGCAGGCCGTCCACCCAGTCGAGCAGCCGTGCCCGGCCGAGCGCGGCGCGCAGCCGGTCCTCGTCGGCGTCGGGGCGGGCCAGTCGCAGGTTCTCCCGCACGGAGCTGTCGAAGACGTGCGCGTCCTGCGCGCACAGGCCGATCACCCGGCGGACGTCCTCGCCCGCCAGGTCCCGGGTGTCCACGCCGTCGGCCAGCCGCACGGAGCCGCCGGAGGGTTCGACGAAGCGCAGCAGGACGTGCGCCAGGGTGGTCTTGCCGGAGCCGGACGGGCCGACCACCGCGACGCGCCGGCCGGGCCGCAGTTCGAGGTCGACGCCGCGCAGCGCGTCGTCCGCGGCGCCGGGCCAGCGGGCGGTCAAGTCGCTGACCACCAGCGGGAGTTGCTCGGCGGGAAGCGGCCTGGGCGCGGCCGGTTCGACCACCGGGAGCGGTGCGGCCAGCACCTCGGCGAGGCGCTCCCGGGAGGCCCGGGCGCGTTCGCGGAAGCGCACCGCGGTGGGCATCCCGGCGACCGCCTCGAACGCGGCGAGCGGCGTCAGGACGACGACGGCCAGGCAGACGCCGGGCAGCGCGCCGGAGGCGACGCCGTGCACGCCGACGGCGGCGGAGGCCACCACCGTCAGGCCGGAGACCAGCGCGACCAGGCCCGCCGAGAGCGCGCCGGAGGCGGCGGAGCGCCCGGCCAGCCGGGTCAGCGCGGCGTCGGCGGCGCGGGTGGCGCGCAGCCGGGCGGGGAGGGCGCCGGCGACGGTGAGTTCGGCGGTGCCGGTCAGGGTGTCGAGGACGGCGGTGGCGAGTTCGCCCTTGGCGGGTGCGTGCCGGCGCTCCAGGCGGCCGGAGATCCGGCGTTCCAGCGCGGGGACGGCGGCCCCGGCGAGCAGCAGGCCGAGGGCGAGCACGAGTCCGGCGAGCGGCAGGAAGGCGGCGAGGGCGGCGGAGGCGGCGAGCGAGACCACGACGGCGGTGGCGGCGGGCAGTCGCCAGCGCAGGTGGAAGTCCTGGACGGCGTCCACGTCGGCGACCAGTCGGGACAGCAGGTCGCCGCGGCGGAACTGCGGGAGGCCGGCGGGGGCGAGCTGTTCCAGGCGGCGGTAGACGGCGGTGCGGATTCCGCCGAGGGCCTTCAGCACGGCGTCGTGGGAGACCAGCCGTTCGGCGTAGCGGAACACGCTGCGGCCGATGCCGAACGCCCGGACGGAGGTGACGGCGACCATCAGGTACAGCACGGGCGGCATCTGCGAGGCGCGGGAGATCAGCCAGCCGGAGGTGCCCATCAGGGCGACGGCGCAGCCGAGGGCGAGCGAGCCGAGCAGCACGGCGAGCCACATTCGGGGCACCCGGGCGGGTCCGTCGGCGGCCGGTTCGTCCTGCTCCGCCGGTCGCGGTACCGGCCGGGTCGCCGCCGGTGCGGGCTCCGGAGCGGCGGGGCGGGGCTCGGCCGGCGGGCCGGGCAGGTGCACGTGGTGGTCGGCGAGGGCGATCAGCGCGGGCCGGTGGGTGATCAGCAGCACGGTGCGGTCGAGCCCGCGGAGGGTCTCCAGCAGGGCGGCCTCGGTGACGGGGTCGAGGTGCGCGGTGGGCTCGTCCAGCACCAGCAGCGGCCGGTCGGCGAGCAGGGCGCGGGCCAGGGCGAGGCGTTGGCGCTGGCCGGCGGAGAGGCCGTGGCCGTTCTCGGCGAGCGGGGTGTCGGGGCGGGCGAAGTCGACGTGGGCGGCGGCGAGGGCGGCGGCGAGTTCGGCGTCGGTGGCGTCGGGCCGGGCGAGGCGGACGTTCTCGGCGACGGTGCCGGCGAACAGGTGGGGGTGCTGCGGGACCCAGGCGAGTTGGGCGTGCCAGCTCGCCAGGTCGGTGTCGGCGAGCGGCTGTCCGCCGATCAGCACCTGTCCGGCGTCGGGCCGGACGAAGCCGAGCACGGCGTTCACCAGGGTGGTCTTGCCGGCGCCGCTGGGCCCGGTCAGCACGGTGGTGCGTCCGGCCGGTACCACCAGCGAGACCTCGTGCAGGGCGTCCTGGGCGCGGCCCGGGTGGCGGACGGTCAGGCCTTCGACGCGCAGGTCGGCGCCGGCCGCCGGCGGGGCGGGGCGGCGGCCGGCCTCGGGCAGCGGGGTCTCCAGGACTTCGAAGATCTTCCCGGCGGCGGCGAGTCCTTCTGCGCTGGAGTGGTAGAGCGCGCCGACCTGGCGCAGCGGCAGGTAGACCTCGGGGGCGAGGACCAGCACCAGCAGGCCGGTCTCCAGGTCGAGGGTGCCGTTCACCAGCCGGAAGCCGATGGAGACGGCGACCAGGGCGACGGAGAGGGTGGAGAGCAGTTCCAGGGCGAAGGAGGAGACGAAGGCGAGCCGCAGGGTGCGCAGGGTGGCGCGGCGGTAGTCCTCGGTGATCCGGCCGATGGCGGCGGCCTGGGCCTTGGCGCGGCCGAAGACCTTGAGGGTGGGCAGGCCGGCGACGACGTCGAGGAAGTGGTGGGAGAGCCGGGACAGGCCGGCGAACTGGCGGTCGGTGCGGGCCTGGGTGGCGTAGCCGATGAGGATCATGAACAGCGGGATCAGCGGCAGCGTCACGCAGATGATCGCGGCGGACTCCCAGTCTGCGCCGAGGATCCGGGCGAGCACGACCGCGGGGACGACCACGGCGAGGGCCAGTTGCGGCAGGTAGCGGGCGAAGTAGTCGTCGAGGGCGTCGACGCCGCGGGTGGCGAGGGTGGCCAGGTCGCCGGTGCGGCGGCCGGTGAGGTAGCCGGGGCCGAGCGCGGTGGCGTGGTCGAGCAGGCGGCGGCGCAGGGTGGATTTGACGGTGGCGACCGAGCGGTGCGCGGTGAGTTCGGTCAGCCAGGCGACCAGCGCCCGGCCGAGGGTGACGCCGGCGAGGCCGAGCAGCGGCCCCCACAGCGGGTGCTGGCCGCGCTGGAAGGCGCGGACCACGAGGTCGGCGATCAGCGCGGCCTGGGCGACCAGCAGGGCCGCGCCCACCCCGCCGAGGATCACGGATCCGGCGAGGAAGGCGCGGGTGGTGCGGGCGTGGGCCAGCAGCCGGGGGTCGATCGGTCGCATCCGCTGCCGGCTGTCCATCAGGTGTGCTCCTGGCTCAGTGGTGGGCGGCGGGGATGTGCTGGACGCCGATCCGGCGGCGGAACACCCAGTACGTCCAGCCCTGGTAGAGCAGCACGATCGGGGTGAAGACCAGGGCGACCACGGTCATCACCTTGAGCGTGTAGGGCGAGGACGAGGAGTTGCTGACGGTCAGCGACCAGTCGGCGTTCAGGGTGGAGGGCATCACGTCGGGGAACAGCGACAGGAACAGCATGCCGACGGCGGCGACGATGGTCAGGCCGCTGAGGCCGAACGCCCAGCCCTCGCGGCCCGCCTGGTTGGCGCCGAGCGCCCCGACCAGGGCGAGCACGGCGACGATCAGCGCGGCCAGGCTCCAGCCGTTGCCGGAGTCGATCTGGGTCCAGATCAGGAAGGCCGCCGCGAGGGCCGCGGTGACCAGGCCGAGGACGTTGGCCTGGACGCGGGCCCGGTGCCGGATGTCGCCGTCGGTCTTGAGGGCGGCGAACACCGCGCCGTGGAAGGTGAACAGCACCAGGGTGGTGAGTCCGCCGAGCAGCGCGTACGGGTTGAGCAGGTCCCAGAGGGTGCCGACGTAGTTCTTGTCCTGGTCGATCTCGACGCCGCGGACGATGTTGCCGAAGGCGACGCCCCACAGGAAGGACGGCAGCAGGGAGGTCCAGAAGATGGCGAGTTCCCAGTTGCGCTGCCAGCGTTCGCTGTCGCGCTGGTGCCGGTACTCGAAGGAGACGCCGCGGACGATCAGGCAGACCAGGATGACCAGCAGCGGGATGAAGAAGCCGCTGAACAGGGTGGCGTACCAGTCGGGGAAGGCCGCGAAGGTGGCGCCGCCGGCGGTGAGCAGCCACACCTCGTTGCCGTCCCAGACCGGGCCGATGGTGTTGATCAGGACGCGGCGTTCGGTGGTGTCGCGGGCCAGCAGCCTGGTGAGGATGCCGATGCCGAAGTCGAAGCCCTCCAGGAAGAAGTAGCCGATCCACAGGACGGCGATCAGGATGAACCAGAGGTCGTGCAGGTGCATGTGATCCGTCCTCAGTACGCGAAGGCGAGGGGCTTGTCGGCGTCCTCGTCGTCGGAGGGACCGCGCAGGGTCGGGTCCTTGGCGGGCGGCTTCTCGTCCGTGTCGGGGCCGGCGGCGGCGTACTTGGCGAGCAGTTTGACCTCGATCACGGCGAGGATCGCGTACAGGGCGGTCAGCGTGCACAGGCCGAGGACCTGGGTGCCGACGCTCACGTTGGGGGAGACCGCGTCGCGGGTGAACATCAGGCCGAAGACCACCCAGGGCTGGCGGCCCATCTCGGTGAAGATCCAGCCGAAGCTGTTGGCGATCAGCGGGAAGCCCATGGTGAGGATGCCGATCCGCCAGCTCCACCGGGTGAAGAAGACGCTCATCTCGCGGTTCCTGGTGAGCATCAGCTTCGGCGGCTCGTCGTCGCCGGTGCGGTGCTCGGGGGCGAGCCAGAACCTTCGGCGGGTGGTCCACAGGCCGATCAGCGCGGCGACGAAGGACGTCATGCCGAAGCCGATCATCAGCCGGAATCCCCAGTAGGTGACGAAGATGTTGGGGATGTAGTCGGTCGGGTCGCCGCCGTGCGCGGCGGCCTCGGCGGCGGCGACGTCGTTGATGCCGGGGACTTCGGACGAGAAGTCGTTGTGGGCGAGGAAGGACAGTATTCCGGGGATCTCCAGGGCGACCGAGTTGTGGCCCTTGGAGACGTCGCCGACGGCGAACACCGAGAACGGGGCGGGGGCCTGGGTGTCCCAGAGGGCTTCGGCGGCGGCCATCTTCATCGGCTGCTGCTCGAACATGACCTTGCCGAGGGTGTCGCCGCTGATCGCGGTGCCCAGGCCGGCGACCACGGCGATGGCCAGGCCGAAGCGCAGCGAGGTGCGCATCGCGGCGGTCTTGCGCCGGTCGGGCTGCTTGCCCCGCTTGGCGCGCCACAGGTGGTAGCTGGAGATGCCGACCACGAAGGCGGCGCCGGTGAGGAAGGCCGCGGTGAGCGTGTGGAAGACCTGCACCAGGGTGGTGTTCTGGGTCAGCACCCGCACGATGTCGGTCAGCTGGGCCTTGCCGGTGGCGGGGTCGATCCGGTAGCCGACCGGGTGCTGCATCCAGGAGTTGGCGGCCAGGATGAAGTACGCGGACAGCGCCGTGCCGATGGCCACCATCCAGATGCAGGCCAGGTGGATCTTCTTCGGGAGCTTGTCCCAGCCGAAGATCCACAGGCCGATGAAGGTGGATTCGAAGAAGAAGGCGATCAGCGCCTCCATCGCCAGCGGGGCGCCGAACACGTCGCCGACGAAGCGGGAGTAGTCGGACCAGTTCATGCCGAACTGGAACTCCTGCACGATGCCGGTGACCACGCCCATGGCGATGTTGATCAGGAAGAGCTTGCCCCAGAACTTGGTGGCGTGGAAGTACTTCTCCTTGCCGGTACGCACCCACGCCGTCTGCAGGCAGGCCACGATCGTGGCCAGGCTGATGGTGAGTGGCACGAAGAGGAAGTGGTAGACGGTGGTGATGCCGAACTGCCATCGCGAGATGGTCTCGTGAGCGACTGCTAGGTCCACTGCGCCCTCTCTCACAGGATGTGCATACCGGACAAAAAGCATATTTAGCACGCGGGGGTGGCGTACCTGCCCAAGCTTGTCCGCTTGTGAACGTGAACACGTTCACAAGAGCAGTATCCATGATGCTTATCGGTGCGTTCGCACGGGGGGGGTATTTGCCGACAGCCAGATGATCGGTCGGCCGCGCGGGCCGCCACAAGCCGCCGCGAGGAGCCCCGGCTGTACCGAACGGCGCTTGACACCCCTGCCGCTGACGCCGCCTCAGCGCTGGTGCGGCAGGACCACCCGGAACGCCGCGCCGTCGCCCGGCGCGGTGCGCAGGCTCAGCTCGCCGCCGTGCGCGGCCACCAGGGCCGAGGCGATCGCCAGGCCCAGGCCCGCTCCCCCGCCCTCGCCGGCCCGGCGGGTGCGGGAGGCGTCCACCCGGTAGAAGCGCTCGAACACCAGCGCGGCCTGCTCCTCCGTCATGCCGGGGCCCCGGTCGGCCACCTCCAGCAGGCAGCCGCCGTCCACCCGGCCGACGCCGATCCGTACCGCGGTGCCCGGCGGGGTGTGCTTGACCGCGTTGCCGACCAGGTTGGTCACCACCTGGCGCAGCCGGGCCTCGTCGCCGAACACCGGGGCGGGCTGCGGGGCGCCCTCGCCGTTCGGGCCGGTCAGCGCGACCGGGCGGCCCGGGTCGAGCGCGGTCAGGTCGTGCAGGGCGTCGGCGGCGAGGGTGCGCAGGTCCATCGGGGCGAGGTTCAGCGGGCGCTCCTCGTCCAGGCGGGCCAGCATCAGCAGGTCCTCGACCAGGCCGCCCATCCGGACCGCCTCCGACTCGATCCGGTCCATCGCCCGGTCCACGTCGTCCAGCGCGCCCATCCGGTGCAGTTCGGCGAAGCCCCGGATGCCCGCCAGCGGGGTGCGCAGCTCGTGCGAGGCGTCGGCGACGAAGCGGCGCATCCGGCGCTCGGAGGCGGCGCGGTCGGCGAAGGCGGTCTCGATGTCGGTGAGCATCCGGTTCAGCGCGGCCGACAGCCGGCCGACCTCGGTGCGGGCGGGCAGTTCCGGCATCCGGTGCGAGAGGTCGCCGTCGGCTATCCGCTGCGCGCCCGCCTCCAGCTGGCGCAGCGGCCGCAGCCCGGCCCGGACCGCGAGGGCGCCCAGGCCGGCCAGGCCGACCAGCAGCGCGCCGCCGATCGTGAAGAAGGTCGAGCGCAGGTGCCTGATGGTGGACTGCACGTCGTCCAGCGGCACCGCGACCTGCACGAAGCGCGGCGAGCCGAAGTCGGTGGCGACGGTGCGCTGCAGCGGGAGCACCAGGGAGCGCCACTCGCTGCCGCGCGGCACCTTGGCGGTGAACGGCTCGGCCTCCCGCCCGGCCAGGTCGGCGGCGGTCAGCACGGGCAGCTGCGGGGCGGGCTCGGAGTCGGTCAGCGGCTGGCGCAGCACCGACAGCACGGCGCCGTCGGCGGACAGGTAACGCACCACGTACTCGCTGGGCAGGGTCTGGCCGCTGCGGCGGCCGACGGTCTGCGGGCTGAACACCGACACCGGGGACTGCTGCCTGCTCGGCGCGCGGCGCGACAGCGGTTCGGCGTAGCGCTCCAGCTGCTGGTCGGCGCGTTCGACCAGCTGGCCGCGGACGACGCCGAGCACCAGCGTGTCGCTGACCACCAGGCCGGTGGTGACCAGCAGCAGCGCCAGCACCAGCAGCCGGGTCCGCAGCGAGATGCGCGCCATCTCAGCTGTTCGGCGGGCGGCGCAGCGCGTAGCCGATGCCGCGCACGGTGTGGATCAGCTTGGGGCCGTGCGCCGGGCCGGAGTCGAGCTTGCGGCGCAGGTAGGAGATGTACGACTCGACGATGGACAGGTCGCCGCCGAAGTCGTAGGCCCACACGTGGTCGAGGATCTGCGCCTTGGAGACCACCCGGCCGACGTTGGACATCAGGTAGTGCAGCAGCTTGAACTCGGTGGGGGAGAGCGAGACCGGGACGCCGCCGCGGGTGACCTCGTGGGCGGTGGGGTCGAGGGTGAGGTCGGCGACCACCAGGCGGCCGTCGTCGGCGGGGCCGCCGGCCCGGCGCAGGATCGCCCGGATGCGGGCGATCAGCTCCTCCAGGCTGAACGGCTTGGTGACGTAGTCGTCGGCGCCGACGGCCAGGCCCTGCACCTTGTCGCCGGTGCCGTCCTTGGCGGTGAGGAACAGCACCGGGACGTGCTCGGGGCTGCCCGGCCACTGGGTCTGGTCGCGCAGCCGCCGGACGACGGTGAAGCCGTCCAGGTCGGGCAGCATCACGTCGAGCACCACCAGGTCGGGGCGCTCGGCGGCGATGGCGTCCAGGGCCTCCTGGCCGGTGGCGGCGGAGGCCACCCGGAAGCCGGAGAACCGCAGGCTGGCGGAGAGCAGTTCGCGGATGTTGGGCTCGTCGTCCACGACCAGCAGGAACGGTTCACCGCCTGCCGGGGTCGTTGCGGACGGGCTCGACTGCACTGCGCCTGACACGATCTGCTCCGCCTCCCGGGCGAGGACGAAAAGGGCCGGCCCGGGCGGTTTCCGGGACGGTCGGACGAGGTCCGCCGGGTGCACCCGACCGAACATCGTCAGACAGAACCCTAGCCCGGGCAGGCTACGCCAAAGGAATGAAGATCGGCTGAGTCAGCCGGTGGGGCCCGCACCGGCTCCGCCCGGGGCGCCCGGGCCGAAGCCGCCGCGGCCGCCCGCGCCGCCCTCGGTGAGCTGGGTGGCGCTGTAGGAGCCGTCGGCGCCCTTGCTGCCCAGCACGGTGACGCTCTGGCCGGGCTGGAGGTCGCCGACCTTGCCCTCCTTGGTGGTGGTGACCCTGGTGGAGTCGCCGGTGGTGACCTTCACGGTGTTCCCGTTGGCGTCGGTCAGGTAGACGGTGGTGCCGTCCACCTGCTTGACGGTGCCGCGGGTGAAGCCGCCGCCGCCGGGCTGCTGGCCGCCCTGGCCGTTCTGCCCGGCGCCGGGGAACTGGCCGGTGCCGCGGCGGCCGCCCTGCTGGCCGTTCTGCCCGCCCGGGAGCTGGCCGCCCGAGGCGCGGGTGCCGCCGCCCGCGGGCCCGTTGTCCTTCTGGTACCAGACGCCGCCGGCGAAGGACAGCACGGCGATCAGGCCGCCGGCCAGCGCCAGGGTGGGCCAGGGGAGCTTCCGGCGGGGCGGCGCGGCCAGCTCGGCGGTGATGTCGCGGGCGTCCGGCGCGGTGGCCAGCAACTCCTGCTCGTCCGACATGAAAGGGCTCCTTCTACTCGTGCCGGAGGGCGTCGATGGGGCGCAGCGAGGCGGCCCGGTTGGCGGGGTAGCTGCCGAAGAACAGGCCGATGGCGACGGCGATGGCGAACGCGCCGAGCACCGACTCGGGGATGACCACCGGCTTGATGCCGACCACCGAGAAGTGCGAGCCGACGATCCCGGCGAGCACGCCGAGGCCGGCGCCGATCACCGACAGCAGGGTGGACTCGGCGAGGAACTGGCCGAGGATGACGGCGCGGGGCGCGCCGAGCGCCTTGCGGATGCCGATCTCCCTGGTCCGCTCAGTGACGGTGACCAGCATGATGTTGGTGATGCCGATGCCGCCGACCAGCAGCGAGATCGCGGCGACCGCGCCGAGCAGCACCGTGAAGGTCTTGGTGGTGGACTCGCGGGCGCTGAGCAGCGAGGTCTGGTTGCTGATCCGGAAGTCGACCTTGGTCGGGTCCTTGAGGGCGTGGGTGCCCATCAGGATCCGGGTGATGTCGGACTGCGCCTCGGCGGTGGTGTCGGCGGAGGACGCCTGCACCAGGATCTGGTTGACCGAGCCGAAGCCGGTGAACGCGTTCTGCACGGTCGGCAGCGGGGCGACCACCACGTCGTCGGGGTCGTTGAAGCCGGTGGAGCCCTTGGCGGTGAGCACGCCGGTGACGGTGAACGGGGTGCCGCCGATGGTGATCTTCTTGCCGATCGGGTCCTCGGCGGCGAACAGCTCCTTGGCGGTGGTCGAGCCGAGCACGGCGACCTTGCGGGAGTTGAGCACGTCGTCGGCGGAGAAGTAGTCGCCCTTCGCGATCTTCTGGTTGGCGGTCTCGAAGTACGCCGGGTAGGTGCCGACGATCTGGCCGGGCTGGTACGAGATGTTGCCGTACAGCGCGGTGCCGCTGGTGGTGACCACCGGGGCGACGGACCTGATGGCCGGAGCGTCGGTGGCCGAGGCGAGTGCCTTGGCGTCCTCCACGGTGAGCTTCTTGGCGGCGGTGGCGGAGCCGCGGGAGGCCGCGGAGGAGACGGTCAGCGAGTTGGTGCCGAGCGAGGTGATGGACTCCTTCACCGCCACCGAGGAGCCGTTGCCGACGGCGAGCAGCAGGATCACCGAGGCGACGCCGATCAGCACGCCGAGCATGGTCAGCGCGGAGCGGACCTTGTTGGCGGCCAGGCCGCCGACCGCGAAGCGGACCATCTGCCAGGCGATCACGCGACCACCTCCGCGGCCCGGGCCGGCGGCGGGCCGTCGACGGGGGCCTGCCGGACGTCGGAGACGATCGCGCCGTCGACCAGGCGGACGACCCGCTTGGCGTGCCGGGCCACCTCGTCCTCGTGGGTGATCACCACGACGGTGCGGCCGCGCGCGTTGAGGTCGTCGATGATGCCGAGCACCTCCTCGGTGGAGCGGCTGTCGAGGTTGCCGGTGGGCTCGTCGGCGAGCAGCATCGCGGGGGCGGTGACCAGGGCGCGGGCCACCGCGACGCGCTGCTGCTGGCCGCCGGAGAGCTGGTTGGGCCGGTGGCCGGCCCGGTCGGCGAGGCCGACCAGGGTGAGCGCGGCCAGCGCGCGGCGGCGGCGTTCGGCGGCCCGGACGCCCGCGTAGGCGAGCGGCAGTTCGACCTGGGCGAGGGCGGTGGTGCGCGGCACCAGGTTGAAGGACTGGAACACGAAGCCGATCCTGCGGTTGCGGACCAGGGCGAGCCGGCGCTCGTCGAGGTGGCCGACGTCGGCGCCGTCCAGCAGGTAGCGGCCGGAGGTGGGGACGTCCAGGCAGCCGAGGATGTTCATCAGGGTGGACTTGCCGGAGCCGGAGGAGCCCATCACCGCGACGTAGTCGCCCTCGGCGATGTCCAGGTCGACGCCGAGGGGCGCGCCGTCCGGGCCGAGCGGGCCGCGCAGGGCGTGCACGACGGCGTCGCCGTGGCCGTAGGACTTGGTGACCCGGCGGATCCGGATCACCGGGGGCTTGCCGCTGCTCATCCGCGCGAACCCCCGCCGCCGTTGCCCGCACCGCCGTTGCCGCCACCGCCGTTGCGGCCGGTGCCGCCGCCGAAGCCGCCGGTGCCGCCGCCGCCCAGGCCGGGGAACTGGCCGGACGGGAAGCCGTTGCCGGTGCCCGCCGTGGTGGCGGTCAGCTCGACCTTCTCGCCCTCGGTGAGGCCCTCGGTGACCTGCGCGGTGGTGTCGCCCTCGATGCCGACGGTCACCTGCACGCGCTCGGTGCTGCCGTCCTCGTGCACCACGGTGGCGGTGCGGGTGGCGCCGGTGCCCTGGAGGGCCGCGGTGGGCACCGACAGGGCGTTCTCGGCGGAGCCGGTGACCACCGAGACGGTGGCGCTCAGCCCGGTGCGCAGCGCGGCGGTGTCGCCGGTGAGCTGGAGGGTCGCGCCGTACTGCACGGCGCCGTTGGCGGTGCTGGACGGCAGCGAGCTGACCGACAGCACGGTGGCGTCGAGCTTGGTGTCGGACTGCGCGTTCAGGGTGACGGTGGCCGGCTGGCCCTTCTTCAGCTTCAGCGAGTCCAGTTCGGAGAAGTTGGCGGTGACCTCCATCCCGGACGGGTTGGTCAGCACCACGAAGCCGGTCGGGGTGGTGCTCGAACTGCCGCTCGACGTACCGGACTTGGCGGAGGTCGAGGAGCCGTTGCCGGAGCCGGCGGAGCCGGCGCCGGCGACGGTGTCGCCGACCTTGCCGGAGATCGAGGCGACGGTGCCGTCGGTGGTGGCGGTGAGGGTGGTGCCGGCCAGCGCCGTCCGGGCGTTGGCGAGCGTGGTCTGCGCGTTGTCGACCTGCTGCTGGGCCTGGGCGATCTGCGCCTGGTCGATCTTCACGGTGGTCGTGGTGGTCGGCTGCGGGGTGGCCTGGGCCGTGCCGCCGGAGCCGCCTCGGGTGCCCGAACCGCCCGTGCCCGCACCGGAGTTGGAGGATCCGGGAACGGTAGTGGTGACGCTCTCGCCGGCCTCCGCCTTGCTCAGGTTGGCCTGGGCGGTGTTCAGCGCGGACTGCGCCTGGTCGACCTGCTGCTGGGCGGTGGTGGTGTCGACGGTGGCGAGCACCTGGCCCTTCTTCACCGTGTCGCCGACCGCGACCTTCACCGCGGTCAGCCGGCCGCCGGTGGTGAAGTCCTGCCCGGCGTCGGAGGGCGAGAACAGCGTGCCCGATCCGGACACGGTGGCCTGGACGGCGCCCTTGGCGACCGTGGCGGTGCGGACCTTGGGGCCGGTGGCGGCCTTGCCGGTCCCGCTGTCCAGGGTGGTGTACGCCAGCGCGGCCCCGCCCAGCAGGGCCACGCCGAGCGCGGAGTTGACGAGGACGGCACCACGCCGTCGCGGAAGCACCTTCATGGCGCAGAAGCATCGCCCCGGGCTCTTTCGCCGCCCTGGGCGGATCCTGGGAGCCCGCTGGGCGTCGCGATCCGGACGAATCACCGCTCATCGACCACCGGCGGCCCGCCGGATCACCGGCGGACCACCAGCTCTTGACCGAACGCCCAGGGAGCTCCCAGCGAAGTCCCGTCCCCGCTTCACCCGGCGGGAGCCTCGGACGGCGGGAGCGTCGGCCGGCGGGAGCCTCGGACGGCGGGAGCGTCAGTCGGTCAGCTTCCCGGCGAAGTGGTCGAGGTAGGCCTGCATGTCGAAGTTGCCGTGCCCGGAGAGCGCGAACACGATCGCCTTCGACTCGCCGGACTCCCGGCAGGCCAGCGCCTCGTCGATCGCCACCCGCACCGCGTGGGTGGACTCGGGGGCGGGGACGATGCCCTCGGCGCGGGCGAAGGCCACCCCGGCCTCGAAGCAGGCGGTCTGCGGCACCGCGACGGCCTCCAGCAGGCCGAGTTCCTTGAGGTGGCTGACGATCGGCGACATGCCGTGGTAGCGCAGCCCGCCGGCGTGCATCGGCGGCGGGGTGAAGGCGTGGCCGAGGGTGTGCATCTTCAGCAGCGGGGTGGTGCCGGCGCTGTCGCCGAAGTCGTAGTCGTAGCGGCCCTGCGTCAGCGTGGGGCAGGACGCGGGCTCCACCGCGACCGCCCGCACCGACCGGCGGCCCGCCAACTGCTCGCCGAGGAACGGGAAGGCGAGCCCGCCGAAGTTGGAGCCGCCGCCGGCCGCGCCGATCACCACGTCCGGGTAGTCGTCGAACCGCTCGAACTGGACGAGCGCCTCCTGCCCGATCACGGTCTGGTGCAGCAGCACGTGGTTGAGCACCGAGCCGAGCGCGTACTTGGCGCTGCCGCCGGCCGCCGCCAGCGACTCGACGGCCTCGGCGATCGCCAGCCCGAGGCTGCCGGGGTTCGCCGGGTCCTCGGCGAGCACGGCCCGGCCTGCGGCGGTCAGGTCGGACGGGGAGGCGTGCACGCGCGCGCCGTAGGTCTCCATCAGAGCCCGCCGGTAGGGCTTCTGGTCGTAGGAGACCCGGACCATGAAGACCTCGCAGTCCAGCTCCATGAACGAGCAGGCGAGGCCCAGCGCGCTGCCCCACTGCCCGGCGCCGGTCTCGGTGACCAGCCGGGTCACGCCGGCCCGCTTGTTGTAGTACGCCTGCGCGAGCGCGGTGTTGAGCTTGTGCGAGCCGGTGGGGTTGCCGCCCTCGTACTTGTAGTAGATCCGGGCGGGGGTGCCGAGGGCCCGCTCCAGGCGTTCGGCGCGCACCAGCGGGGCGGGGCGCCAGCGGCGGTACAGGTCGAGGACCGGGCCGGGGATGTCGACCTCGCGGGGGCCGCCGAGCTCCTGGGCGGCGATCTCGGCCGGGAACAGCGGGGTGAGGTCCTCGACGGTGACCGGCTCCTTGGTGCCGGGGTGCAGCATCGGCGGCACCGGCTCCGGGAGGTCCGGAATGATGTTGTACCAGGTGGTGGGCGTGGGATCGGTGTGCTGGCTCATCCGGGCTCTCCCCTGCGGTGCGATCGCTGCCGCCGGGAGTCCTTCCACGCCGACGGGGCGGGCAACCGGAATGCCCGCCCCGCGTTTCCCACGATCCGTCAGAGCTCCTTGCGGAACGCCTCCGCGACGCCCAGGAACAGGTCGTTGCCCTTGACCTCGCCGATCGAGATCCGCACGCCCTCGCCGGGGAACGGGCGGACCACCACGCCCGCCTCGGCGCAGGCGGCGGCGAAGTCGAGGGTGCGCTCGCCGAGCCGCAGCCAGACGAAGTTGGCCTCGGAGGGGACCACCGTCCAGCCCTGGGCGCGCAGCGCGGCGGTCACCCGGACGCGCTCGGCGACCAGCGCCTCCACCCGCTCCAGCAGCGCCTCCTCGGCGCGCAGCGAGGCGACCGCGGCGTCCTGCGCGAGCTGGCTGACGCCGAACGGGACGGCGGTCTTGCGCAGCGCGGTGGCGACCCGCTCGTGGCCGACGGCGAAGCCGACCCGCAGGCCGGCCAGGCCGTACGCCTTGGAGAAGGTGCGCAGCACGCAGACGTTGGGGCGGTCGCGGTACAGCTCGATGCCGTCGGGGACGTCCTCGTCGCGGATGAACTCGCGGTAGGCCTCGTCGAGGACGATCAGGATGTGCGACGGCACGGCGTCCAGGAAGCGGACCAGCTCCTCGCGGTGCAGGGCGGCGCCGGTCGGGTTGTTGGGGTTGCAGACGAAGATCAGCCGGGTCCGGTCGGTGATCGCGGCGAGCATTGCGTCGAGGTCGTGGGCCTCGTCGGCGGTCAGCGGGACGGGCACGGGGGTGGCGCCGGCGACCTGGGTGATGATCGGGTAGGCCTCGAACGAGCGCCAGGCGAACATGACTTCGTCGCCCTCGCCGGCGGTGGCGAGCACCAGGGACTGGGCGACGCCGACCGAGCCGGTGCCGGTGGCGATGTGCTCGGCGGGGACGTCGAAGCGCCGGGCGAGCTCGGTGGTGAGCGCGCCGACCCCCATGTCCGGGTAGCGGTTGAAGCCGCCGGCGGCGGCGACCGCGGCCTCCAGCACGCCGGGCAGCGGCGGGTACGGGTTCTCGTTGGAGGACAGCTTGTAGGAGTCCGCTTCGGCGGGCTTCCCGGGCTTGTAGCTGGGGATGTCGTCCAGGGTCGGCCGCAGGCGGGGGCCGTGCTCGCGCTGAACCACGGGGTTCTCCGTTTCTCTTCCTCGGCGGTGGTACCGGTCGCTCCCCGGTCGGGTGCCGTGAACGATACCGACCGCTCCTCACCCGTGCGGGTGAGATGCTCGTCCGGGTTACGGGTGCAGATCAGCCATTCTGCCGGGTTCCTTTGGCACATGTCAGAGGTATCTGAGCCGGAAAATCGCAGTTCTCGAAGGGTGCGACCCTGAGTCGGTCATGGAGAAACGTATCTTCGACGGCCCGTAGCGATCCGGTCACGGAACGCTGCGACGCGCCATACGATCGGTCCGCCATGACAGCAGCAGCCAATCAGAACGGTCGCCGAGCCACCGCCTCACGGCGCCTGGAACGGGCAGGCATCCGGGACGTCGCGGCGGCCGCCGGAGTCTCCATCACCACGGTCTCGGACGCCCTCAACGGGAAGGGCCGGCTCCCGGACGAGACCCGCAGCCGGGTCCGCGAGGTAGCCGAGCGCCTCGGCTACCGGCCGTCCGCCGCCGCCCGGACCTTGCGCACCGGCCGGTCCGGCCTGATCGGCCTGACCGTCACCACGTACGGCGAAGAGCCGTTCACCTTCACCGAGTTCGCCTACTTCGCGGAGATGGCGCGGGCCGCCACCAGCGCCGCGCTGGGCCGCGGCTACGCCCTGGTGGTGCTGCCCGCGTCCTCCCGGCACGACGTGTGGAGCAACATCGCGCTGGACGGCACGGTGGTGATCGACCCGCCCGACCAGGACCCGCTGGTCACCGAGCTGTACCGGTCCGGGGTGCCGGTGGTCTCCGACGGCAAACCGGGCAACTGCCCGGTCACCGCCTGGGTGGACAACGACCACGAGGCGGCGGTGCTCGGCATCCTGGAGCACCTGAGCGAGGCCGGCGCCCGCCGGATCGGCCTGCTCACCGGCACCTCCACCGACACCTACACCCGGCTGTCCACCGAGGCGTACCTCGCCTGGTGCGACCGGGTCGGCCAGGAGCCGGTGTACGAGGCGTACCCGGCGCACGACCCGGCCGCCGGCGCGGTCGCCGCCGACCGCCTGCTGGCCCGCCCGGACCGGCCCGACGCGGTGTACGGACTGTTCGACCCGAACGGCACCGACCTGCTGGCCGCCGCCCGCCGCTACGGCCTGCGGGTGCCGGACGACCTGCTGCTGGTGTGCTGCTCGGAGTCGGACGTCTACGCCAACACCGAACCCCCCATCACCACACTGTCGCTGAAACCGCGTCGGATCGGGACCACCGTGGTCAACCTGCTGATCGACGCGATCGAAGGAGTCGACGCGGGATCAGGATCGGTGCCCGGGCGGCTCTTCCCGCCGCGCTACCGCACCGCGGGGACGGGCCCGCCGCCCGGCACCCTGATGCCCACCGAGCTGATCGTGCGGGCCTCCTCGCAGCGCCGCAGCCCGCGCACCACGGTCAGTCCGCCCCGCCCGCCGGGCGAGGTCTGAGCGCCCGCCGCCCGCGCCCGCCCGCGGTCCGGACCATCCCGGACCGGGGCAGACCGGGCGGCCGATCCGCCGCCCGACCGGTCGGCGGGGAAAACGGATACCGACCAGGTGAGGACGGCGGGAGAGTGCGCTTCCTATGATGGGCGAATGACACCCGAGGACCTCTTCCGCGAACCCGAGCACCCGCACTCGGGCATCCGCTCCCGCCAGGACCTCGACGTGCTCCCCCAAGGCTCCTGGTTCGAGCCGGCGGAACCCGCCGGCTACCAGTACGAGGACACCCACAGCACCTACGGCGGCGCCCACTACCTGGAGCAGCACTGGGCCCCCGCCGGGCAGTTCGGCGACAACGCGCCGGTGCCCGGGCACTACGCCCCCACCATGGCCGTCCCGCACGAGGACCCGCCGACCATCGAGCTCGGCCCGCCGATCGAGCCCGCGCCGGCCGTCGAGGTGCACTTCCCGTACCCGCAGCCCGAGCCCGGCGAGGGCCCCGGCCCGCTGTTCGTCATCGGCGACGTGCACGGCTACCTCGACGAACTGCTCGCCGCGCTGCACCAGCAGGGCCTGATCGACGCCGACGGCCACTGGTCGGCCGGCCGCTCCCGGGTCTGGTTCCTCGGCGACTTCACCGACCGCGGCCCGGACGGCATCGGCGTCATCGACCTGGTGATGCAGCTCGCCGCCGAGGCCGCCGCCGCCGGCGGCTACTGCCGCGCCCTGATGGGCAATCACGAACTGCTGTTCCTGGGCGCCGCCCGCTACGGCGACGAGGCCGTCCAGTCCACCGCCGGCACCGCCTCGTTCCTCGCCGCCTGGCGGCTCAACGGCGGCCAGCAGCACGACCTGGAACGCCTCCAGCCGCACCACATCAGCTGGCTGTCCCGGCTGCCCGCGATGGCCCTGGAGGACGGCCACCTGCTGCTGCACTCCGACACCACCGCGTACCTGGAGTACGGCGAGACCATCGCCGACGTCAACGACGCCGTGCACGCGCTGCTCGCCGACGAGGGCATCGACGAATGGTGGGACGCGTTCCGCAAGTTCACCAAGCGGTTCGCGTTCCGCGGCCAGGCCGGCACCATGGCCGCGCAGGAGCTGCTCGCCATGTACGGCGGCTACCGGGTGGTGCACGGCCACAGCCCGATCCCGTACCTGACCGGCGACCACCCGGAGGACGGCATCCCGCCGCACGTGCCCGGCCCGTACATCTACGCGGACGAGCTGGCCATCGCGATGGACGGCGGCGTCACCATGGACGGCCGCCTGCTGGTCGCCCGGCTGCCGCTGAACTGACCTCCGGGAGAACAACTGCTCGACGGGGCAAGGGAATCGGGCGTCCCGAAGTTCCGGAAAGAGCCTGTCGGCGTGCTCCCGCGCACCCCTACCATCGAGGCCTGCGACTTGTCGTCCACCTCGCGGAACGGGGTACCCATGAGCCACCCGCCGCGCCTGCTCGCCGAGGACCGCGCCGACTTCGCGCGGCTGCTCGACGAAGCGCTGCGCGACCCCACCGTCCGGCAGGCCCTGGCCGCGCCCGGCGAGCACCTCACCGCCGAACAGCTGCACACCAGGGCCCTCGCCGACGCCGACACCGTCGCCGCGCCCGCCGCCGCCGAGTACGCCCGCTACCTGGCGCTGCGCACCGCGCTCGCCGAACGGCCGGACGGCGAGCCGCCCGCCGGGGCCGGGCTGTTCCCGGTGCTGACGGTGCTGACCCCGGTGCTGGCCGGGTCCGCCGGGCTGGCGCTGCTGCTGCTCGGCTGGCTGCTGCGGGCCGTCGCGCCCGGGCTGGCGCTCGGCCGTTCCACCGTCACCGCCGGACTGCTCGCGCTGGCCGTCGCCGCCGCCGCCCTGCTGATCGGCGGCGCCGGACTCGTCCTCACCGCGCTCCGCGCCACCTCCCCCGCCCCCGGCGCCGACCCCCGGCAGGACGCCGAGCTGGCCGAGGCCCGGGCCGCCTGGCACAGCGCGCTGCGCGAACGCGCCCTGCTGCCCTGGCTGCACGCCAACCACACCCCGACGCCCGGCGTCCCGCACGCCCGCACCGGCCGACCGGACCTGCACAGCCCCGGCTTCGGCCGCGCCGGGTACGCGAGCCCCGGGTTCACCAGCCCCGGGCCGGAGGGGCTGACGGACGATCAGGGCCGCCCGCGGCTCGGCGGATTCACCTCCCCGGGCCACCACAGCCCGGACTTCACCAGCCCCGGACCGGAGGGGTTGACCGACGACCGCGGCCGCAAGCGCACCGACGGCCCCCGCTTCACCAGCCCCGGGCCCGAGGCGCACGCCGACTGGACCGCACCGGACTTCACCAGCCCGGGGCCCGAGGGGCTGACCGACCGGGACGGCCGCCCGCGCCCGGCAGGGTTCACCGGGCCGGGCCACAGCAGCCCCGACTTCACCGGGCCGGGGCCGGAGGGGTTGACCGACGACCGCGGCCGCAAGCGCACCGACGGCCCCGGCTTCACCGGCCCCGGGCCGGGGAGCCACCCCGACTGGACCGCACCCGACTTCACCAGCCCGGGGCCCGAGGGGCTGACCGACCGGGACGGCCGCCCGCGCCGGGACGACGACTGACGGCAGGCGCGATCGCCC